>JAZQEN010000094.1:0-36201 GCA_045539015.1 Candidatus Cryptobacteroides sp. | reverse complement strand
TATGCTGGCGCCTAAAGCGCTGACTGACAGCGCTTCGCTGAAACCTCGTGCTCCCCTTGGGGAGCACGAGGTTTGCGTAATACGTTGAGCATCAGAGAGATGGGCGCCAGGAGCAGTTTGGCGAAATATTTGAAAATGATGCGTCAAAAATGCTACTCGTTATGAAAATAAAGAATATTTACGCTAGAGAGATTTTGGATTCTCGTGGTACTCCCACAGTTTCAGCTGAAGTTATATTGGAATGTGGCTGTCGTGGGGAAGCTGCTGTTCCTTCCGGAGCTTCAACAGGAATGCATGAAGCCTTGGAGCTTAGAGATGGTGATCCTGACAGATATTTTGGAAAAGGAGTTCTGAAGGCAGTTTCTAATGTGAACAATATCATTGCACCGGCATTGATTGGCTTGAATGTCTTTAATCAGGAGGTTTTAGATGGTATAATGCTGGATCTTGACGGTACCAAGAATAAGTCCAATCTTGGAGCAAATGCGATTCTCGCAGTTTCACTTGCTATTGCAAAAGCTGCTGCATCATGTGCGAAATTACCATTATATAGATATCTTGGAGGTGAGAAGGCCGATTTAATGCCTGTTCCGATGATGAATATCATCAATGGTGGTTCGCATAGTGATGCGCCTATTGCTTTCCAGGAGTTTATGATCAGACCGGTTGGCGGTGATACGTTTGCAGACAGGCTCAGAATAGGAGCAGAGGTATTTCATTGTTTGAAACAGATTCTAAAAGCTAAAGGTCTTAGTACAGCTGTGGGAGATGAAGGTGGATTTGCGCCAGTTTTAGGAGGAGTGGAAGATGCACTGAAAATGATTATGCTGGCGATTGAGAAAGCCGGTTATCAACCTGGAAAAGATGTCATGCTGGCTCTTGATTGTGCCTCGTCTGAATTCTATCACGACGGAGTTTATGATTACAGGATATTTGAAGGAGAAGGTGGAAAGATTCTGAATAGGGAAGAGCAGGTCAGGTATCTCGAAAAGCTGGTAGATGTCTTTCCTATCGATTCAATCGAAGATGGAATATCCGAGGACGATTGGGAAGGATGGAAGATGTTGACTGAGACTCTGGGAAATCGGGTGCAACTTGTTGGTGATGACCTCTTTGTGACAAATGTTGAATATCTGTCTAAAGGTATAGCAGAGAAGTGTGCGAATGCGGTTCTCATCAAGCCGAATCAGATCGGCACTTTGTCTGAGACCCTGGAGACAATTGCTCTGGCGCAAAATAACGGTTATGAAGCAATTATTTCACACCGTTCCGGTGAAACCGAGGATACTACCATTGCAGACCTTGCAGTGGCAACCAATGCCGGACAAATAAAGACCGGTTCGCTCAGCCGTTCGGAACGCATTGCAAAATATAATCGTCTCCTGAAAATCGAACAGGAACTTCTGTGATAGAAAAAGCGGTTTAGAAATCCTTCTAAACCGCTTTTTGTGGAGATAGTCGTTCTATGGTTAGAGTTTATCTAAATATACTACTACCACAAAACCCCTAAATATCAATACGTTAACGAAATTCAAATATACTTGAATATATTTGAATTTACTGATTTTCTGAGTAAATTTTTGCGTAACCTTAAATAACGCAGAACGTATGCCTGTAAAATTTTATCTGGAAAGCCGTCCAAATAAAGCAAACGAGCACCCCATCAGAGTCTCCATTTGCATCAAATCAGTCAAGTATATTTCAACCATCGGCTACAGTGTTGACGCAGTCAACTGGCAAAACGAACGTGTAACCGGCAACAAATATACAAACAAAAAGAACAAGTCTCGCATCGAGATCAACAACGCCATCTCCAAAATCGAGAGCCACTTTGAACGATATGAACGCGACCTCGACACAAAGTCAACCGTCGCCCTGCTCAAAGAACAGCTCAACATCGACCTCGCTGAATTTCTAACAGACAACAAGTAATCAGAAAAATTATGCTACCTTTGACACCCAAACATAAAGTGAAGAAAGCTATGGCACGAAGGAAGATAGCCTATACCAAACGGGCAACAACTTACGAAGACCAGATAAAGATACTGAAGCAGAGAGGAGCAGTCATAGCAGATGAAGAGAAAGCAAAGGAATATCTTTCTGATATTGGCTACTATCGCTTGGGCTTCTACCTACATCCATTTGAAATCACATATCCGGAACTTAAGGATTATCGCAAACACGATCTCCGTCCAGGAACAAAAATCGAGGATGCGGTAGCCTTGTACTACTTCGACCTCGATATGAGAAACATCCTGAACAGATATCTCTCAAGAATAGAGGTAGCTATCCGCACAACAATCATATATGAACTGTCAAACAAGTACGCAGCCGATCCTATATGGTTTGCCAATCCGACAATTCTCTCTGCACGCTTCATCACGGAATTCCCATTGAAAGCGTATAATTCTATCAAGACGAAGGATCCAATCAAAAGGCATCACAAAAAATATCTTGGAAAGTACGCTCCGGCATGGAAAACAATGGAATACATGACATTTGGAAATCTGGAAGTCCTATATGAAAGCCTTTTGCTTGACTTGGATAAAAGATTGATAAGCATGCGTTTTGGAGAACCTGCAACAGGAACATTCCTAAGTTACATGATGGCCGTTCGAGAAGTAAGAAACGCATGTGCACATGGCAATGTTATATGGGGCTTGACTCTCCCTAACGGTATCAAGTCCGGAGTAGCTTGCCCGTCATTCCCAGCAGACATTTCACGGAGCTTTGCGTGTCATAGATTACCTCTTGAGGCAAATATCTGTAAACCGTGTCAATGACATGTGGAATGAAATCTATGCCGCGACAAGACTCCTATACTCAAAAGCACCATCACTCAAAAATCTCATTGAGACACGAACTGGCATAGTTTTACCAGTAACCACATTGAAATAACGGTCTTATGCAAACAATACGGCTGATTTATCAAAAAGATTTGAAAAAATTGTAGATTGATAAAAAAGTTGTATCTTTGCCGAAAATAAGAGTGTATCTGGGAGGCCCTGTAGCGCCCAGCTGCACTATAAATAAGACTAAATCGAGTTCCAGCTGCTTGCAACTGGAACTCGTACTTTTTCATTACCTTCGCCCCGTCATGGCCGACCTGATCGGCCATCCCCGTCAACCCGACCGGCCATCTATTCGTCATTCCCGGCACCGATCGGGGCTCTCATGCCCAACGTCATCCTAATCTCCCTCCACCTTAATGCCGCCGGCGACGGCACCAAATGGATGAACGCCACAGGCTGGTCCTGCTACACCTGCAAAGGTCAAACAGAATCAGACATACTAGCCGCATGCCTATACGAAGCAGCAATAAAAAACTTCCCAGGAAAGCGTATCAGAACTGACTATTCCGACAACGATCCTGACTGGGAAGAGAACTTCTTCATGGACTCATTACCTGATGTCCGGTATCTCCGGAGCGAAGCCGGCAAACAAGCAATTGTAGACACCCATCTTGAAGGTATAACAGATTTCTTAAAAAGTATCTCGTCTGACCACCACTTGAGAAATTCGCCAACAATTTGACATTTATTTAAATTTATTCGTATCTTTGTTGTAGCATCGCTAGCCCTTGTGGGTGGCGGGGCATAAAAATATTGAAGACGTTACTTGACGTTTATCTTCCACCATCAAACTTCGCAACTTTGATTTCTCAAACGGAAGATACGGCAACGGGAACGTCCACTTAAGGTGTATATTCGGACATCACGCTTGGCGTGGAGTTTTGTATGTATATCCTAGACGTGGGCTAGCGACGTTGCTTATCTTGTTTGAGAGGCAATGCGAAGGCCTGATGGTAGGATAAGCAAGAGTACAGACTCCCACGTCTTTTTGTTTGTATCCGTCAGGAAAGGGGCAGTGCCTGACAGAAATACCATCAGTTTCAATGAAAAGAACTGCCCTGTTATTTTTCTCTATCATTTCAGTATTATCATTACTTGCTGGATGCAAAACCTATGAATATGACTACTATGGCACTATATCCGGTACAATAGAAGACAATGTTGACAACTCCCCTATTTCCGGTGCTCAAATTCTGGTCATGCCCGGATCCTTATCCGCGACCACATCTGAGGACGGCAAATTCAGATTTGAAAATCTTGAAGAAGGACAATATACCATTTCAGTCCAGAAGAACGGCTACCAAGCCAACAGACAGACTGTAAATGCAGTTTCCGGAGAAGACGTTCAGGCTATAATCCATCTTATAAGAATACCTAACGAATAAACCATAACTATACAATGAAAAAAAATCTATTGTTGACATTTGCAGCTACGGCACTTTGTCTTGCTTGCGCACCTCAGGATGCAGAAGAGACGACAGGCGACTTATTCGGCATCGTCCATGACAAGACAACAGGAGAACCGGTTCCTGTTGTCAATCTGACACTTGAACCAGGTGGCAACTCCACAGTCACCGGAAGTGACGGTTCATTTGCATTCAAAAATCTGAGAGCCGGTGAATACACAATAAAATTCGATAAGACAGGTTATAAAAGCGGAACAAAGACGGTCTCGGTAAATACGGGAAATGAGACCGAGACTCACCTTTTGATTGAAAGAATCCCTGAGGTGATTACAATTGACCGCGAAACTCTGGATTTTGGGGATAATGCCAGCATGAATACATTGTCCTTCAATATAGTAAACAGTCACTATATCGACCTCAGTTACGAAGTCATTGAGAATTGCGGATGGATTACGAAAGTAGATCCTTCCTCGGGTGAACTCATGTACGGAAAGACCGGGACCGTCGTATTGACTATCGACAGGGAACTACTTACTCCTGGAGTAAACGAGACCGTCGTAGTTGTCAGAACAACCGGCAAAGGAAGTTCAGAACTTACTGTTCGAGCAACCGGCATCGAGAAGAAGAAGGCTTCACTAAACACTTTGGAGGCTACAGAAGTAAAGGCGACTTCTGCAATGATGAACGGAGAGATTACCGACTGCGGCGCCCCTGAATATACGGAAAGGGGATTCGTATATAGCGAAAGCCCTATGCCGGACCTGTCGAATACGATCGCTAAAATGACCGCATCAGTTACTGACGACAAGACTTTTTCTGTGAAGCTGAATGCTCTGATACTCGGAAAAACATACTATGTCAGAGCCTATGCGATAAACGAAATCGGGACTGCGTATAGTACCAATCAGATCTCATTCAAGACAGCAGCAACTCTCCCTGCAGTATCCATTTCAGGAATTAACGTCGATGCTACTGGAAAGGTAGCTATGCTATATGGTAGCATCTCGGACAGCGGTGACCCAGAATTCTACGAAAAAGGATTTGTTTATAGTCTGACTGATAGATATCCGACTATATATGACACAAAAATAGTAGTGACAGGGGACAATCACGGTCAGTTTGAAGCAAAACTATCTCAACTGGAGTACGATACAGAGTATTATGTCCGCGCCTATGCCTCTAATGAAGCTGGTACCGCATATAGCGATATGCATAAAATCCTTATCGAGACATCACTTCCAACGGTCATCACCCATAACGAGTCCGATATGGATGTAGAACACAACATAGTTGTTCTGCATGGAGAGATAACAGATATCGGTACACCGTCCTTTACTGAGAGAGGATTTGTATATAGCGATGTGTATGAATCACCTACCATCTATGATTCGAAAATTATTGTAAGCGGAACGGCTAAAGGACTATATGAGTTCAGAAGTACTGAACTGCCATTGACCAAGAAGTACTTCGTCAGGGCCTATGCGATAAACGCTAAGGGCGTCGCTTACGGAGATGTTATTACCATAGCTGAAAAGGATTGGGTGGAATTGAAAGCGATCAACATCGCAGTGATGAAAACCGATATCGGTTTCGGTTCTTGGAAAGACATGAACTCTCTTTGTGAAAATTGCACTCACGAAGGCTATACCGACTGGAGACTTCCTACTCTGGCTGAGCTAACGACGATGTATAATGAACGAAAGAATATTGGGAATTTTAACTCCAGTAGATATTGGAGTTCTACAGTCGAGCCAGGTTTTAGTAGTTACCATTATTGCGTCTATTTTGATGATGGCGAGAGATATAGTGCTTCTAATTCTAATACCTCTTACGCCCGTTGCGTACGTACACTCGATTAAAAATATTTCAAACCACTTATATTAACCATTAAATTATCAATTTCATGAAAAAGACAATGATTTTAGCAGTCGCAGCGATAGCGCTGGCGGCTTGCGGAGCACCAAAAAATGTTCCGGCACAGGCTCAGTCTCAATCATCTGCTCCTTTTGGGGAGGTCTACTCACTACCTTGTGAAGTGTATGACACAAATGATGAATTTGCTGCTACTGGTATCTATCGTGGCTCATCGTATCAGAAAGGCGAATGTCAGCTGAATGCTCTTGAGAATGCCAAGCAGCTCGTATATGCCAAATATCATCATGCGTATAATGGTATGATCAGCAACTATAGTTCTTCAATCGGCAATAATCGTGGTAATGATATCGCTACGAAACTTCAGAGAGCTGGAGATCAGGTTGTAAAAGCGGTTCTTAATGACATTCAGGCGTGTTGCATTAAATTTTCTGGTGTGCAGGAAGATGGTATGATCGAATGTTATGTTGGAATTAAAGTTCCCAAACAGGCTATAGCTGCTCAGGTTGCAAAGACTGTTGCAGATGTACTTACTCCTGATGAAAAGATGCAGATTAACTTTGAGGAAGATCAGTACAGAAAGCAGATGGAACAGCGTTTCAACGACTATAAGGAACAGAACAAGTAACATGAGATACATATTAATGCTTTTATGCACTTTGTTCCCATTGCTGTCAATGGGACAAAGTGCTTACTCTGGTGAAAGACCAGATTGGACAAATGGATATTTCAAGGAGATGCCGAATTCATATGTAGAGGTTGTTTCTGCCTTTGGCTATGATTTGAAAGAAGCACGAGATAAGGCTGCGAAAGAGGCAATCCACAGAAGAAGTCTAGCGACTGGAACAGAAGCAAGTGTAAGAATTATAGGAGATGAGGTAAAAGTAGACTCTAATCATGATGTGATCGTAAAAGCACGAATCGTTGATGAATATATTCACTACACCTCAAGAGGTTATACAGTGTATTTACTTGTTCAGACTGCAAAGAACCCGACTTATCAATATGAGCCAGTAGCGATTTCTGAAGATTATCCTTTTTCAGCACGAGTGTTTGTTCCTGGAATGGCTCAGATTCATAAAGGTTCGGTAACAAAAGGAGCGCTCTTCATTTCTGGGGAGTGTTTATTCGTCGCAGGAATAGTTACTGGGCAATTGCTGGCTGACAATTATTATCAGAAAAGCCAGATAGAAAAATACGACGCAAAAACTCGCAAAGCATATATAGATAGAGCAAACGCCTCCTTGATGGTCAGAAATATATCTATAGCCGGAGCCGCTGCGATATATGTATGGAATATAATAGATGGTGTTGTTGCCAAAGGAAACAAACACATTGTTGTCGGTAACGCTGCATTGGCGATGACGCCATATGCTGATACCTATTCTGCAGGTCTGGCTTTTAATATAACTTTTTAGTCATAGATATGTATGACCAATATAATTCATTAATTTCTCGTGCTCACATATCAAATGTATTAATACAGTTGAAATTTCAGCGGTTTCAGGTAAAGCCAGCAATATACCAGAGGTCAAGAAGTTTCAATGGGATTCAAGAATACGACTTCATTATAGTACCATGAAATTACGCTTACAAACCATATTCATCATTATTCTTGTATCAATACCATCAAAGGCACAAGACTTTGAGTCATACAAACAATCTGTTCTGTCTCGTTTCGAGTCACATAAGTCTCAAAAGGAAAAGGCATTTGCGGACTACAGAGCAAAGGCAAATGCGGAATTTGTCGAATATGTAAGGCAGACATGGGAGAAGTTCAATAGCAATGCGCCTGTACGTAAGCCAAAGAAAGAACCATATATCCCTCCTGTTGTCTTGCCGGAATTTGATGATGATATTGACATCCCTGATGAAGAGATCATCGTACCGGATATTGATTTCGGGAATCTGGATGACACTCCACATGTACCGATCATTCCACTGCCGGAGACGAAGCCTGCTCCGGATAAACCTGCAATATCGTTCGTTTTTTATGGTGCCGATTGTAGGGTAGGTTTTGATCTGTCTGATAAGATCATGCTTAAAGGCGTAGACGAGGATTCGGTCGCAGACATGTGGGAAGCGTTGTCATCTCCATCTTACGACAATGTAATGACGGATTGTATTGCTCTTAAAGAGAGTCTGAAATTATGCGACTGGGGATATTATCAATTGATTAAGACGACTGCCGATAAAATATATGGGTCAAGAGATGAGGCGGTTGTCATGACAGCGTATGTGATGGCTAATTCAGGCTACAAGTTAAGGATGGGGCGTTTAGGAACTGACAGGCTTTGTTTATTGCTCGGTACTGAGGATGGAGTCTATGACTGTCTTAGCGTCACGATAGATGGTGAAGATTTCTATTTGTTTGAAAATACAGATTGCAACAGCATCTATATCATGAAGAAAGGGTTTCCAAATGAGGATGGCATTAACCTTTCAATTAATAAGCAACAAAAGTTTGGATATTCGCCAAATTCTGAAAGGACATTGGTGTCGGAGGCCTATCGTAATGTTTCAGCATCTGTAAAGACAAACAGGAATATGATAGATTTCTATGATACATATCCTTGTCCATTCAGGAAGGAAGAACCTGGCACATCATGGGTATATTATGCCAATGCGCCATTAGATTCCGAGATTCAGACCACATTATATCCCGCCCTGAAATCAGCAATCGCAGGAAAGTCACAGAAAGAAGCCGCAAACATTCTTCTGAACTTTGTTCAAACAGCATTCGAATACAAAACAGATGGAGAATACTGGGGGTATGAACGCCCTCTATTTGCCGCTGAAACACTTCACTATCCATATAGCGACTGCGAAGACAGATCGATACTGTTTTCGCGACTGATACGGGACTTGATGAACCTTGATGTAGTATTCCTGCACTACGAAGGTCACCTTGCAACAGCCGTGGCATTTGATGAAGACATTTCTGGAGATCACATCAAAGTGAACGGCAGGAAGTACCTGATATGCGACCCAACATACATAAACGCACCTATCGGTATGGAAATGCCAGACGTTAAACTACTGAAGGTCATTAAACTTTGATTTCGATTCTATCTTCCATAAAAGTTTACAGAAATCAGAATTTTATCTACCTTTGCGATATGATACAAGGTTTAGCCGAAAGGCTGAATTGAAAGACGAATTAGGCATTCAGCCACAAACTGAATGTCTTTTTCTTTTGAAGGGGGTATTGCTAAAGCCGAGGGACGTACTCTCAAGATGACCGGAGTGTTTTACAAATGTGGGTACAATGTGGGTACATTTTGACCCTCGAAAAAAGAAAAACCCACTCAGAAACGTCTCTGAGTGGGTTGCTTGTGGAGATAGTCGGAGTCGAACCGACGACCCCCTGCTTGCAAAGCAGGTGCTCTAGCCAACTGAGCTATACCCCCATTTCGTTTCTTTTTCCCGATTGCAGCGTCAGACTTCGCATCGGCAGTCAGTCATTACCGCCAGGTAACTTCTTCCTTTCTCACTTGTCTTCCTTGCACTCGAGAAAAATAAACTTCAATGTAATTCCGAAGAACTTCAGTAAAAAAGCAGTCTGTTGACTGCTTCTGGTAGTCGGTAGGGGAATCGAACCCCTATTGCAAGATTGAGAATCTTGAGTACTAACCGTTATACGAACCGACCATGTTTTCGTTTTGGGATTGCAAAGGTACGTAAAAAATCTTTAGTTCCAAATTTTTCTTATACTTTTTTCAAAAAAAGTGATGTGTTGCCCCAAAAAACTCTTCTTATTTCAGAAATACGAAAAAAACAGCCAGAATCAGACAGAAGAAAGCCGCAAAATGATTCCATTGTAAGGCCTGCCCCTTGAACATTACTGTAACCATAATGGTGAATACTGTCAGTGAAATGACTTCCTGAATGATCTTGAGCTGCATAAGATTGAAAGGACCGCCATTCTCGGTGAATCCTATCCTGTTTGCAGGAACCTGTGCGCAGTATTCGAGAAAAGCCACTCCCCATGAGAAGAGGATTACCAGTATCAGTGGCCAGCTTGTAGAAATCTTCATCTGCTGAAGCTTCAGGTGGCCATACCAGGCGAATGTCATGAATACATTCGATGCTATCAGTAACAATATTGTCCAGAGTGCCTTCATCCGTTTTAGTTTTATTGAGCCTGCAAAAGTAACATTTAATTTGTAATTGCTGTCATAAAACTTTAAATTTGCGTGTTTTGACTGATTATATAAATATCATAATATGACACTTATCAAATCAATATCCGGTATTCGCGGAACAATCGGTGGCGCTCCGGGCGAGGGCCTTTCTCCGCTTGACATTGTTAAATTTACATACGCTTATTGCGAGAAGATGCGTGAACGTCGTCCTAAGGCAGCTGGCGAAAGATATAAAGTTGTTGTAGGAAAAGATGCCCGTCTTTCCGGCGACATGGTAGAACAGCTTGTGTGTGGAACTCTTATCGCGTGCGGCGTTGATGTCGTGAAGGCAGGATTCTGCTCTACTCCGACTACAGAGATGGCGGTAGTGTTTGAAGAGGCTGATGGCGGTATCATCTTGACTGCTTCTCATAATCCGAAGCAGTGGAATGCCTTGAAGCTTCTCAATGAGAAAGGCGAGTTCCTTAATGCAGAGGAGGGTGCTGCTGTCCTGGCATGTGCCGAGGCTGAGGATTTCACATTTGCTCAGGTTGATGATCTTGGTGTCATTGAGGAAAAGGAGTTCACAGATGCACATCTGGATGCGGTTCTTGCTCTTCCTATGGTTGATGTAGAAGCTGTGCGAAATGCGCATTTCAAGGTTGCCCTCGATGCCGTGAACTCGGTAGGCGGTATCATCATGCCTAGACTTCTCGAGCGCATGGGCGTAGAGTGCGTATGTGTCAACTGTGAGCCTACAGGGGAGTTTGCTCACAATCCTGAGCCGCTTCCTGCTAATCTCGTGGAACTTTGCGAGGCAGTGGTAAATAATAAGGCTGATCTAGGTATTTCAGTTGACCCGGATGTTGACAGACTTGCATTGATCTGTGAGGACGGAAAACCGTTCGGTGAGGAATATACCTTGGTAAGTGTGGCTGACTATCTTATTTCCCGTGTTTATAATGAGGCACTCAATACAGGAAAGTCTATGGAGGAGGTGGCTGCTCCATATCTTGTGACAACATCTTCAAACCTTTCTTCATCAAGAGCTTTGCGTGACGTTACCGAGCAGTATGGCGGAGAATATTTCGCTGCTGCGGTTGGAGAAGTAAATGTGACCACTAAGATGAAGGAGTGCGGTGCACTGATTGGTGGAGAGGGTAACGGAGGCGTCATTTATCCTGCTCTGCATTACGGACGTGATGCGATGGTAGGTGTCGCTCTCTTCCTGACCAACCTTGCGTATAAGAAGATGAAGGTCTCCGAGCTTCGCGCATCATATCCGGAGTATGTCATTGCAAAGAACAAGATCGAACTCTCTGATTCTGCTCTGATTGACAGGATCCTGGATGAGATAAAGAAGGAATATGCTTCAGAGGATATCAACACCGTCGATGGCGTCAAGATATCTTTCGAATCCAGAAGGGAGTGGGTTCATCTGCGTAAGTCAAATACTGAGCCGATAATACGAATCTATGCCGAGGCTGCTTCACAGGAGGCTGCTGATGCCCTTGCTCAGGAAATCATCAACATTGCTCAAAAGATCATAGGATAATGTTCTCATTCAGGACGACATCATTGGAGGAACAGCTTGACAAGGCCCTGCAGGAGGGGCGTGTCGGGTGTTTCTGTACCCAGAACTGCTGGGATACTCAGCGCGGAAGGTATATGTATGACATCTTTCACGAAAGAGGTAATCTTGAAATCATATTTACTCCGCGTGACACCGAGCTTACTCCATTGACCAATCATATTGAGTTCAGCGAAGATGATCTGCTAAACCTTTCAGCTGTCGTTGTTGAAATTCAGGATGTGGGTACACGCTATTTCAACTACACCAAGGACGTGATGCACCTTATGGAAGTGCTGAAGTCCATGAAGGATGATGCTCCGTCGTTGTATATTGTCGATCATATCAATCCTGCAGGCAGGGTGGTAGAAGGAACCATGCCATCTGAGGATATGGAGCTGCATGTTCCTAAAGTAGCTCATCGTCATGGACTTACACTAGGGGAACTTGCAAATCTGTATTATCATGAGATAGGTGCAAAGTTCGCCCTGCATGTTATTTCTGCGCTGGCTACAGATTCAAATCATCAGCTGATGCCTTGGACGATCGCTCCGGCTTCTGATGTTCCGGGACTCTTTACTTGCGATGTCTATAGCGGTGGGGGATTATGGAATAATACCAATATCTCTCCTGCAATAGGAACTGCCAGGCCGTATGAGTATTTTGGCGCACCTTACGTGAAGACCGCCCAAAGAGAGGCTCTTCCTTTAGCAGAGGGAATAATGCTCAGACCTTGTTCCTTCACTCCATCATGTGGTAAATATGCAGGTGAAAGATGCTACGGATATCAATTGATGCGTGAGCCAGGTGTGGAGTATCATTCTCTTATTCACACTCTACAGATCATGCGGTTCTTCAAGGAGAGGTACAGCGAGTTCAGATTGGAGGACGGATTTGCTGTAAAACTCTCTGATACTGTGCTTTTGGATTATATCAATGGCAAGGTGTCGACGGAGGCGATGAGGGAACATGTCAAGGTGGAGGAGCAGAAGTGGATTAGAAAAGCTAAGAAATTCCTTCTGTATGACGATCAGCCTTATAGAATTAAATAGAAAAACACTTGCATGTTTGAAAAAATAACATTACTTTTGCGCCGCAAAATTAGTTAACTAAATTTTTATAAGCATTATGAAAACAGGAATCCATCCCGAAACCTACCGTCTTGTAGCTTTCAAGGATATGTCAAACGACGTTGTGTTCATCACCCGCTCATGCGCGAACACAAAGGAGACCATCGTTATCGAGGGCGTTGAGTACCCGGTAGTAAAGCTTGAGATCTCTAACACTTCTCACCCATTCTACACTGGTAAGATGAAGCTCGTCGACACTGCAGGTCGCGTTGACAAATTCTATCAGAGATACGCAAAGAAGAAGTAATTCTTCCAAGACATACGGTACAAAATCGGTTTGCAGATATGCAGACCGATTTTTTTGTGCTTGTATTGATGTGCACGCAAATGCCTGTAAATCAGTTATTTAACTAGCAACACGGTGGGTAAAATGACCCACCGTGTTGCTAGTTAAGCGGTTGATTATCAGGGCGTTGTATGACCATATTAATAGCAGAGCTGGCGGGAGGAGAAGGTCAGTTCGCTGTCCGTTTCAGGGTGGCGGAAGGTGATGCTCAGGGCATGCAGGTGGAGATGGGAGGCAGGAGAGCCGCCGTACAGGCGGTCGCCAAGGATGGGACTTCCTAGCCCGAGGGTGTGGGCGCAATGGACACGAAGCTGGTGGGTGCGGCCGGTGACAGGATGAAGAAGAAGGTCAGCAGTGCCGTCCGGATTGATCCGAACGAGTTCATATTCAGTGTATGCCGGCTTGCCTTGCTTAAAGTCTACCTTCTGTCGTGGCCTTTCATCATAATCTGCCGCCAATGGCAGGTCTATCAGTCCGTTCAGCTTTGTGGATTCCTCTCCCTGACCCCAACTGACCTTTGCCATGTATGTTTTCTTTACGGTATGCTCTTCGAACTGGCGTCTCAGGTGTGCAGCAGCCGAGTCAGTTTTAGCGAATATGATGACTCCTGACGTGTCCATATCCAGACGATGGACAGCATAAACCGCTTTGCGCAGCCATTCCTGAAGGGAGAGCCGGCCGTCAAGTCCGGGAACAGAAGGCATTCCTGAGGGCTTTGAGACTACAATAATGCTTGAATCTTCATGAAGAATGACCGGCTCGCAAGCCAGGCATGTTTCTTCTTTCCGCACATTCAGACCCTGCATCATGAAGCCCAGCAGCGGGCCGCATTTGCTTGTACATGAAGGGTAGAAATGCCCATGGGTCCTGACAGCGGTTTCAGGTGACTTTCCGTACCAGAATTCTCCCATTGCGAGTGGCCTCAGGCCGTTGCGATAGGCATACTCGAGCAGTTTGGGAGCGGCGCATTCACCTGTGCCTCCCGGAGGAGTCAGACCCTCAGCTGCAAATATTTCTGCGATTGATGACTCATGGCCAAGGGCGTTGTGGACGCGATATTGCCGGAATATCCATTTCTGGAGATCGTCCGACATGGATGCCCTCTTGTGCTTCAGGATATCAATCTCTTCTGTAAGTTCCTGCTCCTGGGCCTTCAGTGCAGCCAGTCTTTCCTCCCATCTTTTCTTCAGACGTCTGAGTTCGGCCTTTTCATGCTGACTTTCGCGTAACAGTTCTTCATTCTGTTCGGAGGCCTCAGTCTCGCTCCTGATCCCGTCCCTGATCTTTTTCAGCATGGCCATTCGGGCTTTCTGCTCGGAAATCTCTGTCTCCATATTACGGGATGCCTCAGAAATCATAGTCCTGAGGGAGGATAATCTGTCGGACTCTTCCAATATGGCAATCTGTCTGTTGAGTTCGGTTATTTCGGCTTCCCGTATCTTGAAATGGCCTTTCGGGTCGCACAGGTCATATATCGGGGGAACGAATCCGTCGATCTGACTGGTGCCGTTGATGGTTCCGGAGAAGGCGGCCAGGTAGTAGAGATCATTCGAGATGACGACAAGGATTCCCATCATCTTGCCTTCTGCGAACAGTTCCGGAGTCTTGTCCAGTTCTTTCATCAGCAGGGCTGCCGCTTCCCGTACAAGAGGATGCGGCGTGTATCTGAAAGGATTGTCAAATGATTCTGGCTGAGGCAGATCTATGTTTTCAGGAAACTTGTGGATCATATCCTGACATTGTTTGCGAGAAATTCGCGACAAACATCCTGCAGGCCGCATTCCTGACATTTGGGCTTACGGGCTGTGCATACATATCTGCCGTGCAGGATCAGCCAGTGGTGGGCTGTGGGACGCAGTTCCGGTGCAAATCCGTCGGTCAAGTCCCGTTCTACTGCTTCGACGGTCTCTCCGTCAGACAGCCCTATCCTTCTGGATACTCGGAACACATGAGTGTCGACTGCGATGACCGGCTTGTCATAGATAACGGATGCTATGACGTTTGCTGTTTTGCGTCCCACTCCGGGAAGTGTTTCAAGCTGTTCCGGCTCAGATGGAACTATGCCGGAAAAATCGGAAACGAGTTTCCGTGCCATCCCTATGAGGTGCTTTGCCTTGTTGTTTGGAAATGAAATGGACTTGATCAGTCCGTAGACTTCTTCAAACGTGGCTGCAGCCAGGTCTTTCGGCTCGGGATAGCGCTCGAAGATGACGGGCGTGT
Organism: Candidatus Cryptobacteroides sp.; assembly: GCA_045539015.1. Lineage (GTDB taxonomy): Bacteria > Bacteroidota > Bacteroidia > Bacteroidales > UBA932 > Cryptobacteroides. The sequence continues at coordinate 20,741 of JAZQEN010000094.1, read as the reverse complement.
AGATGTTTACGCGTTTGTCCGTACATTGTGCGGACAGTATCACGGCGATCAGCAGATGGAAAGGGGAGTCATAGTTGAGCTCGGACTCGGCTCTTTCCATATTGGCTGAGAACCATTCTGTCACATGGTGGAAAAGTTCCTTGCGTTCCATATCAGATGGTCAGTTCAAGGTCAATGATCTCGTCTGGACTCTGTTCAGCACATTTCTCGTCCTTGCATACCATCACTCGTCCTGGATATTTTTCAAAGATCTGCCTGTTGTGGGTAACCATGACTATGGCTGTGCCTTTCTCGATGTTGATCTTAGTCAGAAGCCTCAGTATGCCGTCTGCCGTCTCATTGTCAAGGTTTCCGGTCGGCTCATCTGCTATTATCACTTCGGGGTCATTCAGAAGGGAGCGTGCGATGGCAATACGCTGCTGCTCTCCTCCGGACAGCTGGTACGGCATCTTATGGGCCTTGCGTTCCATGCCTACCGCCTCCAGCACTTCTGTGATCCTTGCATTCATTTCCTCCTTGTCCTTCCAGCCTGTGGCCTTGAGCACGAAAAGCAGGTTGTCTTCAACGCTCCTGTCCATCAGCAGCTGGAAATCCTGAAATACCACTCCCATCTTTCTTCTGAGGAAAGGAATGTCCTTTTTCTTTATTCCGTTGAGCTTGTAGCCGCATACCTCTCCGTAGCCAGTCGTAAGCGGGTTCTCTGCTATCATTGTACGGATGATGGAAGTCTTTCCTGTACCTACCTTTCCGACTATATATACGAAATCGCTGGGGTATACTTCCATGTCAAGACCATATATTACCTTGGCTTCGCCGTTAAGAATATCGGCGCCTGAGAATGAAATGATTGGAGTGTTTTCAGACATGATTAAAAAATGCGTTTTATGAGACAAATATAGTGGAAAAATGGTTAAATTTGTAAAATTTTTGTTTGAACATGAAGATGAAATCAATATTGGTGGTTTTCCTGTCTGTGGCAGCGTCTGCTCCGGCTGTCTGCCTTGCACAGGACGTGTCATCCGACAGGCTTTCCCAGCCACACTCCAAAGAACTCCTTGAGGTGTTGAGACTTCAAGATCATGGCATGCACAATCATGCATCTCATAGACTGAACAGCGTATATGAAAAGTATGCGGATTCGGATCTGAGAGGATATGCCATAATGAGCGACATAATATCCAACCGTACTGACTATAAGACAAGCATGGATGAATATCTGCAGGATAATCCCCATACTGTACTTGCCGGTCAGATGCTCTACCGTCATGCTTTGAATCTGTTTGATGTTCAGGATTATAAGAGTGCAGGTGAAATGCTTGATTCTGTGGCTGCATCCCAGATCCGCCGCAGCCAGCTTGACGAATATCTTTTCAAGAAGGCTTATTGTGAACTTGAGGCCGGAGATGTGGATCGTGCGCTTTTGAGATTCTTGGAACTGGAAAAACGTCCGGTCTCCGACTATACTGCCCCGGCCAGATATTCGATCGGATATATAAATTATGACCGTGGTAATTATCATGAGGCTTTGGAGTGGTTCGAGCAGTCTGCTTCTGACAGCAGATTTTCGGAGATTTCAGACTACTATATAATGGAATGCCGCTTCATGCTGAAGGATTATGCCTACATCACAAAGTATGGTGAGAAAGTCTATGCACGTCTTTCTGATGAAAGGAAACCGTATCTGGCGAGGATCATTTCAGAGTCATGGCTCGTAAAGGGAGATGCTGAAAAAGCACGTAAGTACTACGACCTCTCGATTAACGCAGGTGCTGAGCCACAGACCCGTTCGGACTGGTTCTACAGCGGATCTGTCCTGTATGCTGTAAAGGATTACAAGGGAGCAATAAAGAGCTTCACCAATATGGGACCTCTTACTGATTCTATAGGTCAGGTCGCAAATTATCATCTCGGTTACAGTTATATCCAGACAAAGAACAAGGTCGCCGCACTTGAGGCATTCAAAGGGGCGTCGGCCCAGATATATGATCCTGTAATTGCCGAGGATGCATATTTCAATTGGGCTAAGCTTGCATTTGATATCAACAATGACCCTTCGGTATTTCAGAATTATATGAAACGCTACTCCGACAAGGAGAAGGACGATAAGATCTACAGCTACATCGCAGTTGCTGCGCTCCATAACAGGGATTATGCTTCCGCTGTAGATGCATATGGAATGATAGATGAACTTGATGAGGATATGACAAACAACTACATGAAGGCTAATTATTTAAGGGCCAATCAGTTGATTTCCTCAGGTTCGTACCGTCTCGCCATTCCATGCCTTAAGGTGTCAGCCTATTATTCTGAAAAGTCCAGCAGATTCAATCAGCTTACCCGTTTCTGGATGGCTGAGTCATATTATCGTGACGATAAGTTCAAGCAGGCCAGAGAACTTTTTGTAGAGCTCTATAATCAGTCTGCTCTGAACCGTCAGCCGGAATCCTATCTCATCCCATACAATATAGCATACTGTTATTACAAGGAGGGCGATTATCCTTCGGCGATGAAGTGGTTCTCGACCTATCTTGCTGAAAATCAGACGGATTTCCGTAAGGATGCTTTGGAGAGATATGGTGACTGCTGCTTTATTCAGAAGAAGTACAAGGATGCGGCCATATCTTATGACAAGGTCCTGAAGGATTATTTCAATGTCAACGATATCTACCCTTACTATCAGTCTGCAATCTCCTATGGCTTGTCGGGTAACAATGCCAGAAAGATCTCTCTTCTGTCAAATGTGCTCGAGGCCGATCCCGAATCAAGATTCTATCCGGAAGCGCTTTTTGAATTAGGACGTGCATATATCTCTGATGAGAATGACGAGAAGGCCTTTGACTGTTTCCGAACCCTTGCCGACAAGTCAAAGGACAGTACGTATGTTGCAAGGGCATATATTGAAATGGGCTCCATTTCCAGAAATCAGTCGCAGTTCAATGAGGCCTTGGGCTACTATAAGGAGGTTGTAGAGAGCATGCCTCTTTCCGAGTATGCTGACGACGCTCTTGCTGCAATAGAGTCCATCTATCAGACCAAGAATGAGCCTCAGACCTATCTGGCTTATATAGAGACTATCGGAAAAGGGGAGACCAAGACCGAGGACGAGAGGGAGGATATGATATTCAATTCTGCCGAGCAGGTGTATATGACAGGAAATTATCAGAAAGCTCTGTCTTCGCTTGAGTCATATCTGGAAAAATATCCTGAGGGAAAGTACGTGAGCAAGTCCAACTATTACATGGCCGAATCATACCGTACCCTAGGAAAATATGAGCAGGCATGCGATTTTTATGAGGCTGTCATCGATCAGGAACCGAATCCGTATGTAGAACTTTCAATGCTTCATTTCTCGAATATATGCTATGACCTCGAGAAATGGGACATGGCATACGGCGGATATTCTTCGCTCCGTTCTGCTGCAAAGATTGAAAATAACAGGCTGACCGCAACCAAGGGAATGATGCGGGCTGCCTTCAGATGGCATAATTGGAATGCAACGATAAAGGCGGCTGACGATGTGCTTTATGAACCTTTGTTTGACGCTGATGTGAAGCGTGAGGCATCCTATATAAAGTCAAAGGCATTGATGGCTTCCAGCAGACGTGCTGAGGCCCTTGCAATCATGGAGAACCTGGCGTCAGATGTTAATGATGCATATGGAGCCGAGGCTGCATATACTTTGATTCTTGACAGTTATGACAAGGGTAACTTCACTGATGTGGAGGATAAGGTCTATGCGTTTTCTGATTCCGGTTCACCTCAGACATATTGGCTGGCAAAGAGTTTCATCATACTTGGTGATTCCTTTGTCGACCGTGACCGTCTGAATCAGGCAAAGGCGACCTTCGAGAGCGTCCGTGACGGTTATAAACCGTCGTCTGCTGACGACGATGTCATCGGTAACGTAAGAATGCGTCTGGAAAAACTTGATGAAATCATTGCACAGTCAAACTAATCTGATGAGTATGAAAATTAAGCATATACTGGTTGTAACGGCTGCATTGGCGCTGATTGCAGATGCAGCTTCGGCTCAGAATCTTGATCCTACTGTTGTGGTCAACAGAGCCTATGAGGGCAAGCTGGTGCAGATGCACAAGCCTTCATTTGAAATGGCGGTGCCTGATTCGGTGTCGACATTTGCCCTTGAGTTCGATTATCTGGTTACGGAGAAACCGTACCAGGGTGCCGACGACTTCAATCCATATGTCCTGACCATGAAACCTGCTTCGGCTCTCCAGATGCCTATGAAGCTGTATCTGAAGGCGGGAGCCGGTTATACACTCCACCCTACCTTGGATTTTGTATGGGCTCCTTTAAGAGAGGGAGCGTTCCGTATGGATGTATATGCAAGGCATAGGTCATATGTGGGTGATTACAGGTCCTATCGTCCTCAGATTCCTGCAGAAGGCGGTGTTCTGGAAGTTGACCGCTGGCGTAATGCCGGAGGCGATCAGGCCCATTGGAGGGGGTATGATTTCATGAGCGAAGCTGGTGTTGACGGCCGTTATGACTGGACTTCTGTCTATGCTGATTTTGATGTGGCATACTATGGACTTGCATCCAAGGATCTCTACAAGAAGAGAATGTATGATGCTCTTGATGTGAAGCTCGGAGTTGCTTCCAAGCCGGCCAATACATCTTATTTCATGTATGATGTCCAGGTGGGCTACCGTTTTGCGGAAGATAAGCTGAGTTATGCTCTCGACAGGGATTATCTTGGTGAACATCTTTTTGATGTGGATGCCCGTATAGGTCAGGTGCTTAAAGGGCATCATAAGATCCTTCTTGATGCGGATATAGAACTTGCTGCTTATTCTCATTATGCCATGTCTTCTACAGCTGCCCAGCTCACTTTGACTCCGCATTATGTGTATGCGAGAGACAGATGGGGTGTGGATGCAGGTATAAGGATTTCAACAATGCTCCGTTCTGATGAGCCTCAGGCTGTGTTCGGAACCCGTCAGCAGGTGGTTTATCCTGATGTGAAGGCGTATTTCCAGGTTATTCCGGATGCTATGCGCCTGTATGCTCATATTGGCGGTGGAAACAGGATGAATACGTATGCATCTCTTCTTGAAGGAAATCATCACCTTGATCCGACTTACGTGCTTGGAAACGACGCACTTATGGATCTGACTGTAGAACGCGTGTCGGCTTCCATCGGATTAGAAGGACGTGCAGGTTCGGTCTTCAATTACAATATCAGGACAGGGTATGTAAATTATAAAAGCGCCCTTCTGGATGCTGTGGCTATAGGATCTGCGCCGTCATTGTCGGAGCCGGCTTATCTGGCTGGTGTCGGCTATGCACCTTGTCAGAAATATTATGCTGCCTTGGACTGGCGTCTTGATGTGGCGGGGTTTACGTTTGATGGCGATCTTGTGTACAACCATGTCTGGGGACCGGATGCCTCGCAAGGACTGTTTGCTCCGGCGAAGTTTACAGGAGATGTTGCGTTTGAATACAACTGGAGCAGGAGGATTTATGCAGGCGTCGATTGCAGTTTCTCAACTGCGCGTAGCGGATATGTCAGAAATCTCAATGAGACTGATGCTGTGTATGAGGCAATTATGCCGGGATATGCTGACTTGGGAGCGTATTTCGAGTTTGCCTTTACCCGTTCTTTCTCAATCTGGGCCCGTGGTGGAAATCTTCTGAATATGGCGATTCAAAGAAATCCTCTGTATGCGGAAAGAGGCGTCAGCTGCACAGTCGGAATCTGTCTTAATTTGTAGCCGGAGATGTTCTCTTTCTAAGAAAAAATTGTTAAATTTGTCCGTTTTTGAAATTATAGATAATGAGCGAAGAAATAATCAACAACACTTCTGCGGAGCAGTACTCCGCTAATAGTATTCAGGTCCTCGAAGGCTTGGAGGCTGTGAGGAAAAGACCGTCAATGTACATCGGTGATGTAGGAGAAAGAGGTCTTCATCATCTGGTATATGAGGTAGTGGACAACAGTATCGACGAGGCTCTTGCCGGTTACTGTTCGCATATCGAAGTGACTATCAATGAAAACAACTCTATAACTGTCAGGGACAACGGTCGTGGTATCCCTACCGGTATGCATGAGAAGGAAAACAGATCTGCTCTCGAGGTCGTTCTGACAGTCCTCCATGCCGGCGGTAAGTTCAGCAAGGACAGCTACAAGGTGTCCGGAGGTCTCCATGGTGTAGGTGTATCCTGCGTAAATGCCCTTTCCGACTACCTCAGGGCTGAGATTCACCGTGAAGGAAAGATTTTCGTTCAGGAATATTCGCAGGGTAAGCCATATAAGCCGGTTGAGGTTGTAGGTGAAGCTGAGGATACTGGTACTATTGTTACATTCCATCCGGATCCTGAAATTTTCCAGGTTACCCAGGTGTATAAGTATGACACTCTTGCTGCCCGTCTTCGTGAGCTTGCTTACCTTAACAAGGGAATTCATCTTTCTCTTACAGACAAGAGGACTCTTGTAAATGATGTGGATGAGAATGGTAATGAGCTTGAAACTACTCATTACAAGAGCGATATCTTCTATTCGAAGGACGGACTCCGCGAGTTTGTGGACTATCTTGACGGCGGTGCCGAGAAACTTATCGAGACTCCTATCTACCTCGAGACAGACAAGATCATTCCTATCGAGATTGCTCTCCAGTACAACACAAGCTACACTGAGAAGATCTACTCATACGTAAACAATATCAACACAATAGAGGGTGGTACACACCTTCAGGGATTCAAGATGGGTCTCACCAGGACCCTCAAGAACTACGCTGACAAGCAGGGAATGCTCGCCAAGCTCAAGTTCGATCTCGCAGCTGACGACTTCCGTGAGGGACTTACAGCGGTCGTATCCGTTAAGGTTGCCGAGCCTCAGTTCGAGGGCCAGACCAAGACAAAGCTTGGAAACGGCGAGGTGGTTTCTGCTGTTTCACAGGCTACAGCAGCAGCCCTTGAGACATATCTTGAGGAAAATCCTAAGGAGGCCAAGCTCATCGTCGAGAAGGTTATCCTCGCAGCTACAGCTCGTCACGCAGCCCGCAAGGCACGTGAGATGGTTCAGAGAAAGACCGTCATGTCAGGTGCCGGTATGCCTGGTAAACTGGCTGATTGTTCTTCAAGAGATCCTGAGGTATGCGAGCTCTTCCTCGTCGAGGGAGACTCTGCGGGCGGTACTGCAAAGCAGGGCCGCGACCGTATGACCCAGGCTATCCTTCCGCTCAGAGGTAAGATCCTTAATGTGGAGAAGGCTATGGAGCACAGGGTCTTCGAGAGCGAGGAGATCAGAAACATCTATACAGCTCTTGGTGTTACCGTCGGAACCGAAGAAGACAGCAAGGCGCTGAACCTCAGCAAGCTTCGCTACCATAAAGTCATCATCATGACCGATGCCGTTGTGGACGGAAGCCACATCGCAACTCTCATCCTGACATTCTTCTTCCGCTATATGCAGGACCTCATCAAGAACGGATACGTATACCTTGCTACTCCGCCTCTCTATCTCGTAAAGAAGGGCAAGGAAGAGATCTACTGCTGGACTGAGGCACAGCGCAAGGAGGCTACCCTCCAGCTTGGAAAGGGCTCTGAGAAGGGTGTCTTCGTTCAGCGTTACAAAGGTCTTGGAGAGATGAGCGCCGAGCAGCTCCAGTCCACTACCATGGATCCTGAGAAGCGCCTTCTCCGTCAGATCACTATCGAGAATGCAGCAGAAGCTGAGCGTACGTTCTCGATGCTGATGGGTGACGACGTTCCGCCTAGACGTGAATTCATTGAACAGAATGCACACTATGCAAATATTGATGCCTAAGCATCGATATTTGCATTATTTATATGTACTAAACCAAACAAAACCAAATAGTTATGACAGATATTTTTGAAAGAATCGAGAAGCATTCAGGTGGTCCCCTCGGACAGTATGCAGCAAAAGCTTTCGGATATTATATGTTCCCTAAGCTTGAAGGTGAACTTGGTCCTCATATGAAGTTCCAGGGTAAGGATGTACTTGTATGGAGTCTGAACAATTACCTCGGTCTTGCAAATCATCCTGAGGTCAGAAAGGCTGATGCAGAAGCTGCAGCAAAGTGGGGCCTGGCATATCCTATGGGAAGCCGTATGATGACCGGACATACCGATCTTCATGAGCGTTTCGAGCGTGAACTCGCAGAGTTCGAGCGTAAGGAAGATGCTTTCCTCTTCAATTTCGGATATCAGGGTATCCTCTCGACAATCGATGCTTTGATGGACCGTCATGATGTGATCGTATACGACTCAGAGGCTCATGCCTGCCTTATCGACGGTGCCCGCATGCATATGGGTAAGCGTATGACTTTCCGTCATAATGATTATGAGAGCTGTGAGAAGACTCTCCAGAGAGCTACAAGACTTTGTGAAGAGACAGGTGGCGGTATCCTTCTGATCACTGAGGGTGTATACGGCATGACAGGTGCTCTCGGTTTCCTTGACAAGATCGTAGAACTCAAGAAGAAATATAAGTTCAGAATCCTCATAGACGATGCTCACGGATTCGGTAACATGGGTCCTACAGGACGTGGTACTTCAGAGCATTTCGGTGTTATGGACGAGGTTGACCTTTACATTGGTGCATATGCGAAGTCGATGGCTTCCATTGGAGGATTCGTTGCAGGTCCTAAGAAGATCATCAACTACCTCCGCTTCAACATGCGTTCGCAGATATATGCAAAATCTCTTCCTATGGCACTCGTCGAGGGTGGTCTCAAGAGACTCGAGATCATCAGAAGCAAGGAGGGTGACGAACTCCGCAAGAAGCTCTTCACCATCACCAAGGCTCTTCAGGACGGCTTCCGCAACCTCGGATTCGAGATCGGACCAGCTGAGGCATGTGTTACACCGGTACAGATCAAGGGTGGTGTAGGCCAGGCTTCAAGAATGGCTGTAGACCTTCGCGAGAACTATGGTATCTTCTGTTCAGTAGTGATCTATCCGGTTATTCCTAAGGGAATGGTCATCTTCCGTATCATCTCTACTGCAGCACACTCTATGGAGGATGTCGAGAGAACTCTCAAGGCATTCACTGAGGTACGTGCAAAACTCGACGCAGGATATTATGATGGCGACGAGGGAGATATCGTAGACATGGCTATCAAATAATATGAACGGATATCTTGTTCCATCCCTTTGCGGAAGAACATATATTTACGGTTCACATACCGATGCATCAGTGTCGTCACGTATCGTGGCGACGCTGACTATGCATATTGACCCTTCCTTACTGCAGAAGGCTTTGAATGAGGCGATGAAAAGATTTCCGCAGATGGCTGTTGGGTTGATTGAAGCGGGTGATGAGCGCACGTTCATTTCTATCGGCGGAGATGTCCCGGTCTTTACGACTCGGGAGCCGGGACCGGATAATTTTTCCGATCCGGCTTTATCCGGATATCTGTTCAAGGTTTCATGTTGTTACAAGAGTATCTTCTTTGACTTTCATAGGGCCTTGGCCGATGAGTTCGGAATGATGGAATTTACAAAGGCTGTCATTTTGAGGTATCTTGAACTGGCTGATTATAAGGTTGTTGCGGATGGAACTGTGAAGTCTCTGTCTGGGGACTATTTCATCGCTGAGGGTTCAGACCCGATGGTGAGGATGGAAGATGTCAATGCGTCGCGTCCGGTCTGGTACATGGATGCGAAGGCAATGCTGGCAGAAAAGGCTGAAGGCAAATGTGAGGAGGTGGTTCAGGTAAGGATACCGATATCCAGTCTGAAGAAAGATTATCTCGAAATGCCGACAGCTCCGGTTACATACATGGCTCCGTTCATTTCACATGCCGTGTATGAACTGTTCGGTGATCCTGATGCGGGTGAGTATGTTGTAGCTGCCGTACAGGTTAATCTGAGACCATATTATCCTTCAGCTACAATGAGACCTTATCATACTCCTGCGTTTCTGGCTTATAACCGGAATATCATGGAGTATCCGTATAAGACCGTGCTGATGTCGCAGAAGAAACTGCTTGAGGCACAGCTCAAGCCTGATACCTTGGCTTATAGCGCTCAGAGGAAGATTGCCGATATCTACAAGGCACATGACACTTCCTCCACAATCGACCAGCTGGACAAGGCATTTGACCTGATCCAGGAAAATATGTCACGCCGTGCGACATATGATATCTGCAGGGTCGGAAATGTGAGATTGCCTGAGACCATGCAGAGACTGGTTACTGACTTTTACCCGGTAATCCCATCTTCCGGAAAGACAGTTTCCGTTGCCGTGGGCACTTATCGTGGTAACCTTCTTGTAACCGTAAGCGGCAGAACCAAGTCCTACGATGTCTGCCAAAGACTTATAGAACTGTTGAAAGAAAATGATATAGATGCGTACATAGCGGATAGATATGTGTTTACTCCGTTGAGTATGATATAATTGTGATATTATGACAAATAGCAAGCTTCCTCGTGGCTATAAGGTATATATCCCTTTGGTCATGCTGTTTATCCTTTTTTCTCTCCTGCTTCCGAGAAGCCCGAAATTCAATTATGAATATAAGAAGGGAGAGCATTGGACTCATGAAACCTTGATTTCTGAGTTTGACTTTCCTTTGCTCAAGAGTGACGCGGAGCTTGGTGCCGAGAAGGATGCTGCCAAGAAGAACCGTATTCCTTTCTTCAGAAAGAAGGCTTCAGCTTATGAGGAGGCAGTCCAGCAGCTTAAGGATATAGAGTTCGGAACCACAGCCCAGTTGCGCCCTGTTCTGCGTAATTGCATAAGGAACATATATAAGAAAGGTGTATTCAACGACAAGGATCTTAAATATGCTTCCTCTGCTGCAAATGTATACATCCAGAATTCGGATGCAGCAAGAGAGGAAAAGTATCTCTCGTCGGAGATATATACCCAGGTGGCTGCGGAGGAATATATGATGTCAGCAATTTCCGTCATTTATCCGGACAGGGCGTCGACTATATACGACTCGCTTGATCTGGCTTCGCTTATAATCCCTGACCTTGAATATGATAATGCAGTTACCGAGCAGATATATGCGGATAATATTTATGATATTTCTCTGACCAGGGGGGTTGTCAAGATGGATACAGTTCTGGTAGAGAACGGACAGATAATAACGGATGATGTAGCCAATCTGCTGGATTCATACAAAGCCGAGTTTGACAAGAGTGTTGCTTACGGAGGAAGTCCTTTTGCACAGTGGCTGGGAATTTCGCTGGTTGCCTTACTGATGGTGACTCTGTTCTTCTTTGCCATCTTCTTCTGCAACTACTCGATTTTTACTCAGTATAACAAATATCTGTATACGCTGCTGCTATATGCCCTTATATCTGTACTGACATTTGTGCTTGCCAAGTATGACAGTTGGGTTTATTATCTGGTTCCATATACTCTGGTAGCGATGTATATGGTTGCGTTCTTCTCGAAGAGATTCGTGATGATAGTGTATTTCCTGTCCCTGCTTCCGATACTTATCGTGTCGCCGGGAAGCGTTGATGCATTCTTCATCCATCTCCTCGGAGGATTTGTCAGCATTCATGTGTTCGAGCGTTTCAACAAGGGATGGCTCCAGTTTGTGGGTGCTTTCATCCTGTTCGTCCTGATGTCTCTTGTATGGTTGGGATTTGCGCTTATGCAGGACAGCATGAACGAATGGATAGTTCTGCTTTACATTGCTGTCAGCGCAGGACTCTCGGTTGCCGGATATCCGCTCATATATCTTTTTGAGAGGATATTCATGCTGGTTTCATCTACCAAGTTGGTTGAGCTCAGTGATACCAGCAATAAGCTTTTGAGAATGCTTGCGGACAAGGCCCCGGGAACATTCCACCATTCTCTTCAGGTGATGAACCTTGCAGATGCAGCTGCCAGAGCCATAGATGCAAATATCCCTTTGGTCAGAGCCGCTGCGCTTTACCATGATATCGGAAAGATCAATAATCCGCAGTGCTTCATTGAAAATGAGGCTCCGGGTGTAAAGGTTCATGAAGGCCTGTCTCCGCGCGAGAGTGCTGTGCTGATAACCAGGCATGTTCCGGATGGACTTGCCCTCGCTGAAAAGCACAATCTCCCGAAGGTGCTGAGGGAGTTCATTGCAAGTCACCATGGTACTACGAGTGCATATTACTTCCTTACGAAGTATCTGAATGACGGTGGAGACCCTGATGATGTGGCTGATTTCTATTATGACGGAGTAAAGCCGGTGACAAAGGAACAGGTGATCATTATGCTTTGTGATGCTGTCGAAGCGGCATCCCGTAGCCTGAAGGACTATTCAACAGAGAGTATTTCCGCTTTGGTGGACAGGATAGTTGACGGCAAGGCTGCTGACGGACAGCTTACTGATTCGGATGTTTCGCTCAGGGAAATCAATGTGATCAAGGATGTGATGAAATCATTTCTGCAGCAGGTCTATCATTCCAGAATAGCATACCCAAAGAGGAAAGACGAGGCTGGAAAATGACATTTTGAAATGTCGTGCAGAATGATTATTTTTGCAGGCTTTTATGCACGCGCGTATGCGTGAGATGCGATGTGATAATGATTAAATAACCGAAAATATGAAAATTGAACAGAACAGAATCGATGATCTTAATCTCGAACTTACACTTTCAGTAGCAAAGGAAGATTATGCTGACAGCAGGAAGAAGAGACTTAACGATTTCAGAAAGAAGGCTGAGATCAAGGGCTTCAGAAAAGGTATGGTGCCTATGTCTCTTGTAGAGAAGATGTATGGCCAGCAGGCTCTTGCAGACTCTGTAAACGATGTTGTTGCAGAGGCTCTTAACAACTTCATCAAGGAGAACAACCTTAAGGTTCTCGGTGAGCCGCTTCCAAGCGAGGATAATCCACAGAACGAGTGGGTTGATGGTGGTGACTTCACTTTCAAGTTTGACCTTGCACAGAATCCTGAGATTTCTTTCGAACTTTCAAAGGAGGATGAGGTTCCATATTATACAATCAACGTGACTGAGGCTGCAAAGAAGGAGATGAGAGAGAACCTTCTCAAGCAGTACGGTTCACTTGAGGAAGGCAAGAAGGCAAAGGAGGATGACTTCATCATCGTTGACTTCGAGCAGGGCGAGACAAAGGTAGAGGGTACATATGTAGCTCTCCGTAACGTGGCTGAGGCCGCACGCAAGTCTTTCGTAGGCGTCAAGCCTGGTGATGTTCTTGATGTTAATGTAAACGAGGCATTCGAGAACGAGACTGACCGTGCTTCTATGCTCAAGGTAAGCAAGGATGAGCTCGCAACTCTTGACCCTATGTTCAAGATGACAGTAAAGAACGTGAAGACTTTCGTGAACGCTCCTATGACTGAGGAGACTTTCGAGAAGATCTTCGGTGTGAAGACTGAGGAAGAGTTCGAGGCTAAGATCGAGGAGAGACTTGCAGCTGAGTACACTCAGGAGGCTGATTTCCGTTTCTCTAAGGATGCAAAGAACTATCTTCTTGAGAAGGCCAACGTAACAGTTGCAGAGAAGTTCCTCAAGAGATGGATCTATGTGATCAACGAGGGCAAGTTCACAATGGAGGATATCGAGAAGGATTGGGATCTCTTCATCGTTGACTACAAGTGGCAGATGGTCCGCAGCTATCTCATGGAGAAGTATAATGTCAAGATTGAGGAGGCTGACCTTCTTGCAAGCGCAAAGGGATTTGCAGCATATCAGTTCGCTATGTACGGTATGAACAACGTTCCGGACGAGCAGCTTGAGTCATTTGCAAAGAACATCCTCGCTCAGGAGGAGCAGGGAAGACGTATCCTCGATCAGGTTGAGAACGAGAAGACTTTCGCAGCAGTGCGTGAGGTGGTTTCTCTCAAGAAGAAGAAGATTTCAGTCGACAAGTTCCGCGAGTTGAAATAATTTTAACTTAAAGGCCGGCTCGCACAGCTGGCCTTTTTTGTTGTCATCTCGATCTATCGTTGAATTGTCATCTCTAGCGAGTCTTGAATTGTCATCTCGAGCGAGCGTAGCGAGTCGAGAGATCTAATACCATTAAAACATGAATAAAGAATTTCAGAAATATGCAGTACTGGAGCATGGAATCAGCTCCATGACAATGCACAGGTATCAGTCCGTATTGGACGGATACATCAATCCTACAATCATTGAGGAGAGAAAGCTGAATGTTGCATCTATGGATGTGTTCAGCCGTCTTATGATGGATAGGATCATTTTCTTGGGTGTTCCGATAGATTCGGACGTCGCTAATATCATACAGGCGCAGCTTCTTTTCCTTGCCTCGACTGATTCTTCAAGCGATATTTCATTGTATATCAATACTCCTGGCGGAGTCGTATCATCAGGTCTGGGTATCTATGATACAATGCAGATCATTGAACCTGATGTGGCTACAATCTGTACAGGTATGGCTGCTTCCATGGGTTCGGTGCTTCTTTGTGCAGGTGCCCCGGGCAAGCGTTCTGCCCTCAAGCATTCAAGAGTGATGATTCATCAGCCGCTCGGTGGCGCGCAGGGTCAGGCTTCCGATATCCTCATCGCTGCAAAGGAGATTGAGAAGATCCGTGAGGAACTTTATACAATCATTGCAGAGCATTCAGGTCAGCCTGTAGAGAAGATTTTTGCTGATGGAGAGCGTGACTTCTGGATGAATTCGCAGGAGGCGAAGGAGTATGGTATGATCGACGAGATCCTTACTAGGAAAACCAGGTAGAAATGGCTAAGTCAAATAAGAATCATAATTATTGTACTTTCTGCGGCAGGCGGGAGGATGAAGTCGATCTCCTGCTGCAGGGACTTGATGGGTTCATATGCTCTGAATGCGTCAAGATTGCCAATGAGTATCTGAATGATTTCGCAAATCAGAATAAGTCAGGTGCTCATCTGGAAAAGCTTGAGCAGCAGTATAAGCCCAAGGATATACATGCATTCCTTGATCAGTATATCATCGGTCAGGACAGGGCGAAGAAGCTCCTTTCAGTGGCTGTTTACAACCACTACAAGAGGCTTAATAACAATCTTGCCGGAGGAAATAATGAGTTTGAACTGGAAAAGTCAAACATCCTCATGGTAGGTCCTACCGGAACTGGTAAGACGTTGATGGCTAAGACTATAGCAAAGCTTCTTCAGGTGCCGTTCACAATTGTGGATGCTACGGTTCTGACTGAAGCCGGTTATGTTGGAGAAGATGTGGAGAGCATTCTCTCGCGCCTTCTTCAGGAGTCGGACTTCGATGTTGCCAAGGCTGAGAGAGGAATTGTGTTCATCGATGAGATCGACAAGATTGCACGTAAGAGTGATAATCCTTCGATAACCAGAGATGTGTCCGGTGAGGGAGTGCAGCAGGCGATGCTGAAGCTTCTGGAAGGAAGCGTAGTGAATGTTCCGCCTAAGGGAGGACGTAAGCATCCGGAGCAGGAGTTCCTTCATGTGAACACTCAGAACATCCTGTTCATCTGCGGTGGCGCATTTGAAGGTATAGAGCGTAGGATCGCCCAGAGACTCAATACTCAGGTGATCGGTTTCGGTGCTCAGGACAAGCAGAAGATCGATAAGGATAATCTTCTGCAATATGTTGAGGCTCAGGATCTTCGCGCGTATGGCCTTATACCTGAGATCATCGGACGTCTTCCTGTTATCACGTATCTGGATCATCTTGACAGGGCAGCTTTGAAGAGAATTCTTACTGAGCCGAAGAACGCTCTCATGCGTCAGTATGAGAAGATGTTCGAACTGGACGGTATCAAGCTGACTGTTGAGCCTGAGGTGCTTGATCTCATTGTTGATACAGCGATCGAGAACAAGTTGGGCGCACGTGGACTCCGTTCGATCTGCGAGCAGATCATGACAGACGCCATGTATGACGCTCCGTCTTCCAACAGGAAGACCTTCAAGCTCACCGTCAAATATGCAAAAGATAAACTGACCAGGTAGCCGCTCCTGTCATTTCGATCGAGTCGGCAGTTGCTTTTGTCATTTCGATCGAGTCGACAGTTGCTTTTGTCATTTCGAGCGAACGAAGTGAGTCGAGAAATCTAGTAAATATAATACTACATATATGAAACAATACATTGAAACTAATAAGGAGAGGTTCTTCGAGGAGCTCTTTTCCCTTCTCAGAATTCCGTCTGTAAGCTCTCTGGAGCAGCACAAGCCTGACATGCAGCGCTGTGCGGAGCGTCTTGTCGAGCTCCTCATGGAGGCTGGAGCAGATGAGGCTGCGGTATATCCTACTACAGGACATCCGGTAGTCTTCGGACAGAAGATCATCGATCCGTCACTCCCGACTGTGCTCGTTTACGGACATTACGATGTACAGCCTGTCGATCCTATCGAACTGTGGCATTCAGATCCTTTCGAGCCTGAGATCCGTGACGGTGCCATCTATGCTCGTGGAGCCAATGACGACAAGGGCCAGCTCTTCATGCACATCAAGGCTTTCGAGTTCATGGTGCGTGAGGGTGGTCTGAAGCATAACGTGAAGTTCATCCTCGAAGGCGAGGAAGAGATCGGCAGTCCGTCGCTTGCAGCTTGGGCCAAGGCAAATAAGGAGCGTCTTGCCGCTGACATCATTCTGGTTTCTGATACGACTATGATTTCTGAGTCAGTACCTTCGATCAACTGCGGTATGCGTGGACTTTCATATGTGGAGGTAAAGGTTACAGGACCTAACAAGGATCTTCATTCAGGACATTATGGCGGAGCTGTAGCAAACCCTATCAATGTACTTTGCGACATGATCTCGTCATTGATCGACAAGGACGGCCATATCACCGTGAAGGGTTTCTATGATGATGTGGTTGTGCTTTCAGATGAGGACAGGGCCAAGCTTTCGCGTGCTCCTTTCGACATGGAGGAGTATAAGGAATTCCTTGATATCAAGGAGGTAAAGGGCGAGGCCGGATACAGCACTCTCGAGCGCACAGGCATCCGTCCATGTCTTGATGTGAACGGAATCTGGGGCGGTTATATAGGTGAAGGTGCCAAGACCGTTCTTCCTTCTGTGGCTCATGCAAAGATATCCATGAGGCTTGTTCCAAACCAGGACAGCGCGACTATAACCAGACTTTTCACCGAGCATTTCCTTTCAATTGCTCCTGACTATGTGAAGGTCGAGGTGATTCCTCATCATGGTGGTGACGGCTTCCTGATTCCTATTTCTTCTCCTGCATACAAGGCTGCAGAAAAGGCGATGACTGAAGTTTATGGCATCGAGCCTGTTCCTTCTCGCGGAGGTGGTTCGATTCCGATCCTTGCTGATCTTCAGCGTATCCTTGGCATCGATCCGCTTCTGATGGGATTCGGTCTTGAGAGGGATACTATCCATTCTCCGAACGAGAGTTACCTGCTCAAGCAGCTTTTCGCTGGCATGGAGGCTATTGCGTTGTTCTATAAATATTATTGATTATGAACAGAAAAGATTTATTCGAGCAGATTCAGGCTAAGAAGAGCATGCTTTGCGTGGGCCTGGATGTGGATTTTGATAAGATGCCTGAGCACGTGAAGGCTTTGGCTCACAGGGGAGAGCTTGCTGTCAAGGGTGAACTTTACAAGGGTAAGGCGCGCTCAATCATCGAGTTCAACAAGGCTATCGTTGACGCTACAGCTGAGCATTGTGTTGCGTATAAGCCTAATCTTGCATTCTACGAGTGCTATGGCATTGATGGAATGAGGGCATTGGATGCTACAGTTGATTATATCCGCAGCAAATATCCCGAGATTTTCCTGATTGCAGATGCGAAGAGGGGAGATATCGGCAACACCGCGAAGATGTATGCGAAGGCCTTCTTCGAGGAAATGGATTTTGATGCTGTTACTATCGCTCCATACATGGGCGCTGACAGCGTGACACCTTTCCTGGAATATAAGGACAAGTGGGCGATCGTGCTCGCCTTGACATCTAATGCATCGGCATATCAGTTCCAGAATGCGGTTAAGGATGGAAAGCCTCTGTATCAGGCTGTTATGGAGGAGATGATGGAGATATCGACTCCGGATAACATGATGTTTGTAGTTGGCGCTACCAAGGCTGACAAGCTTCAGGAACTCCGCAGCTTCTGCCCTGACAACTTCTTCCTGGTGCCTGGCGTGGGTGCCCAGGGAGGTTCTGCAGAGGAGGTGATTGCAAACGGTTCCAACGATCACGGCGGACTTCTTATAAATTCTTCTCGCGGAATCCTGTTTGCTGATTCGACAGAGAATTTTGCCAAGGTTGCAGGTGAGGTTGCTGCCAGAACAGCTAATCTGTAAAGATATGTTCAAGAGATATATTGTCCTGATAGTTGCTTTCGCAGTGGGTTTTGCCTCTGCGGATGATTGCAAGGCGCAGTATGATGTGCTGAAGTTCGGTGATTTCGGAGTGGCTTCTGTCAGACCGGCCGGAGCGGCTTCGGTATCAGGTAGCGTATGGGTGGATGTGGATAATCCTCAGGTTGGTTTCACAGTTTCTGAAATTTACGGAAAGCTGTACAAGAATGGTGTTCCGTTGATTGAAGGACATGCGGATGATTATTATGTACCTTCTGGAGAAACGAGGCTTACTATTACAGGTACAGCATCCCTATGCCCGGGAGCCTCGATCTTTGATGTCCTCGCACTCTTATTTTTCAAGCCGGAGTATTATACAGTCGATATCAGGGCTATGATTACCGATGATGGGGCTGCCCCGGTTTTGAAGGAGGTTAAGGACATACCTGTAATGACATTGTTGAAAAAGGATAATACAGAAGCATATGAAAGTAAGGATAGTGAATAAATCTTCATATGAGACTCCGTTCTATGCAACCGAAAAGTCTGCAGGAATGGATCTGAAGGCAAATATTTCAGAACCGATCACACTGGGGCCTCTGGAAAGGGCTATGGTACCGACAGGTCTTTTCATCGCTCTTCCCGATGGTACTGAGGCTCAGGTGCGCCCTCGCAGCGGTCTTGCAGCCAAGCATGGCATCTCCGTGCTCAATGCTCCCGGTACCATCGATGCGGATTATAGGGGAGAGGTAAAGGTAATTCTTGTCAATCTTTCCAATGAGCCGTTTGTGATCAACCCAGGTGAGCGCATTGCCCAGATGGTCGTTGCGCGCTATGAAAAGGTTGAGTGGGATGAAGTGGAAGTCCTTGATGAAACGGAGCGTGGAGCCGGCGGCTTCGGCTCAACCGGACGATAGTCGTTTCTTTCGCTATCGCTCCCACT
This sequence comes from Candidatus Cryptobacteroides sp., assembly GCA_045539015.1. Classification (GTDB taxonomy): domain Bacteria; phylum Bacteroidota; class Bacteroidia; order Bacteroidales; family UBA932; genus Cryptobacteroides. Next base: position 1,621 of record JAZQEN010000094.1, on the reverse strand, counting down.
GTCATTTCGCGCGTGATTGAAACTGTCCTTTCGAGAAAAGCGACCCTTGTCATTTCGAGCGTGATTGAAACTGTCATCTCGAGAAAAGCGACCCTTGTCATTTCGAGCGAGCGAAGCGCCTTTTGTCATTTCGAGCGAGCGAAGCGAGTCGAGAAATCTAATACATTCTATGGAAATAATATCACTCTACAATAAGTTCAAAGAGTGCGGCACCGTAACCACGGATACCCGTACCCTCAAAGGCGGCGAGATGTTCTTTGCCCTGAAAGGAGAGAACTTTGACGGCAATGAGTATGCCCTAAAGGCATTGGAAGCCGGTGCCAGATATGCTGTTGTCAACAGGTCTGCTGCTGTCGCATCCTCAGACGATCCCCGTTTGGTCAAGGTGGATGACACCTTGAAGACTCTTCAGGAACTTGCCCGTTGGCACAGATCCATGACATTCGTCAATGGCAAGGCCTTGCCTGTCATTGCTTTGACTGGTACCAACGGAAAGACAACCACCAAGGAACTCATCCGTGAGGTACTTTCTGTAAAGTACAATGTGACTGCGACAGAAGGCAATCTGAACAACAGCATCGGTGTTCCCCTAACGCTTCTGAAGATTACACCTCAGACTGAAATCGCAGTAGTCGAAATGGGTGCAAGCCATCCGGGCGATATCAAGGAACTAGTTGATATTGCGCTTCCTAACTTCGGACTTATTACGAATGTCGGAAAGGCTCATCTACTTGGTTTCGGCAGTTTCGAGGGTGTGAAGGCGACAAAGGGGGAGTTGTACGACTACCTTCGTAGAACTGCTGACAAGGCCTTCATAAATGCTGACAATCCTCATCTTTGCCAGATGGCATCAGATAGAAACATGCAGCATGACAGTGAACGTTCGGAGTCTCTTCTGATTCCTTATGGCCTTGAATATCAGGGTGCTGAAGTGCTTCCGTCGTCTGCAGAGGAACCATTCCTGCGTTTACGCTTGGATTCTCGAATAGTCAGAACCAACCTGGTAGGTTCATATAATGCTGACAACGTGATGGCAGCTCTTGCAGTTGGCATGCAGTTCGGCGTTTCGTTCGAAGAGGCGGTCAGAGTGATAGAGGCATATGTACCTTCGAATAACCGCTCGCAGATGACCAGGACTGAGAAGAATACTCTGATTGTAGATGCATACAACGCCAATCCGACAAGCATGGCAGCTGCTCTGGAAAATTTCTCTAACGTCTCTGCAGAGAGTAAGGTGGCTCTTTTGGGTGATATGCTGGAGTTGGGTGAAGATTCCCTTGCAGAACACGAGGCCGTTATCAGTTCAGTTGCATCCAGGACTCTTGCAGCAGCGTTCTTTGTCGGAAAGGAATTCATTGCAGCATCTGAAGTCCTGTCACAGGAGGCTGACTCTGTCGGATCCGACAATCTGTCCGGCATGAAGTTCTTCGCAACATCAGACGAACTGGCTTCCTACCTTGCCGACAATCCTCTGGTTGGCGCCACGGTATTGATCAAAGGCTCCCGCGGCACCAGAATGGAGAAAGTTATCCCGGTACTCTAGCATATTCTGAAATTTTCCTGGCGCGTAATCGTCTGCGTTACAATTAGTTATGCAAAGCTCGTGCTCCCTTTGGGGAGC
>JAZQEN010000093.1:0-4404 GCA_045539015.1 Candidatus Cryptobacteroides sp. | reverse complement strand
GAGTGTTCCCTGAGTAGACTCATAGTCAGGAGCTGTGATCTCAAGCTTTCCTTCTGAGTTGATCTCAGCCCACCAGCCCTTAGGAGCGGCCATCACAGTGATGTCCTCGATGCCTGAAGACTTGATAGCTACGACCTGAGTACCCTCAGACTCGAAGTAAACCTTACCTGCGCGAATCTCGAAAACGATCTGCTCAGGCTTCTGGATTGTGAACTCAGCGTCACCGACCTTGATGGTCACACTGTCACCATTGTCAACGAGAGATACCTCAGGACACTCGTGGTCGCAAGGTACATACTGACATGGAGGGCACTCGTGGTCGCACTGCTCTGCGAGTACCACGCCTGTTGAAATCCATGTCTTGCCACCGTCGAAAGAGTACTGGAGCTCGTTGTTGTCGCCGACCTGGAACTTGAGAGTGTAGAGTGCATCCACACGCTGAGTCAGAGCCTCGAGCTGAGTCTTGAGAGCTTCAAGGTTCTGAACCCTCTTGTCCAGTGCCGAGATCTGCTCACGAAGTTCAGAATCATCGTACTTGTCGCAAGATACGAAAAGAGAAGACGCTGCGCCGAGTGTCATGACACCTGCGCACAAAGCCATAAGGCCTTTCATAAAATGTCTTTTCATAATTAATAGGGATTAGTTAATAAATAGTTATATAAAACTTTTTGAGTTTTTTATTCAATACCGAAGATCTCCTCAAGGGTCTGGGCCTTGCCGTCCTTGCAGATGAGGTGATACATCTTGTAGACAGGTGTTCCGTCCGTCTCCTTGCCGGCAGCAACGCATGCCGCAATGACGACATGGTCTCCGCTCCAGTCCTGAGATGTGTCGCTGACGGTCCTCATACCCATTCCTTCAACCTTCTCGTTGCCGAGGACCATATCGAAGATTGCCTCGTACCATTCCTCGTATGTGTATCCCGAGTCCTTGATGTTGTTCAGATGACCCGCATTGATACCTGGGAGGTGTGCAGCAAGGTCAGCTGCGTTGTCTGCAAGACAATAGAGGAAGTATTCCACATCATGGTCGATCTTATATGTCACAGTCCAGTCATGCGATGAATCCTTTGACGGAGCGAGAGCCAGATTCATGACAGGATCAGGACCCACCTGAAGCTCAGATGTCTTGATTGTCGCGAAATATACCTGGCTTGCATTGCCATCAAAGTCCTCTGCACACATATAGATGGTATATTCAGTCTCCGGATTCATTCCGGTCCATGTGAACACGTCGTTTCCGCTTTCTACCGGAGGCCAGAGGTTGATGACTGGAGAATATGCATTCTCGCTAGGATCAGTGAGATATTTTCCAGGGTTGTATATGAAGTCCACCCACTGCTCCTGCGGAGCATCAGTCCAGAATCCAGGATTGAAGTCCGGAGTCATGTACTGAAGACGGATGACTGAAACGGTCGCAGGGTCAAAAATGATGTTGGAGCGGAATGATGTTCTGGTCGGATTGTCAAGATAGAACTCAAGGTCCACCTTGCACTCCGCCTGATTGTCGAGTTTAAGCTCGTCCATCGTGAAAGGCTCAGAGAATTCAAGCGGTGTCAGCGTGCCGAAGCCGTTCCTGGCTGTATAGATCACGCGGTAGGTCTCTCCCGGAGTGAAGCCACAGTTTTCATACACGCCGGACACATATACCGATCCGCCAGCACCGGTCGCCACGCCATTGTCTGAATCCCAAAGGAAGTTCGGGTTGTTGCATCCGTATCCGTCATAGTTTGCGATGGTTCTCGCAAGGGCTCTCTTGTCCTTGTCTGACATTGCCATCACACTCTCGACCTGATCTTCTGTATAGAACAGATAGTATACGGTCTTCGCTTCCTTGTCAAAGTCGATATGATATTCCGCATAAGAAGCAGCGATCCTGTCGGCAGGGATCCTGAAGCCAGTCTTTGGCTCAGGCTGCTCCTCCGGAATCTCCAGAAGATGGAAGTCACGACGGCTGTAGTCCTCCTGTGGGGTAAGGTTGGCATCCACTGCCACAGCACAGGTAGTGCTGAGAATATCCGCGCTTGCATCCTGGTCATAATTGACCGAATATGAAAGGCTGTAAGGATTGTTCGGATCATTCGGATATGACGGTGAGGTCACACGTGTACGGATGAAGTCACGAAACAATGTATCGCCGAATGCATCAATGTATGCATCTATCTCAGATGTGAGATAGCCGAAGAAATAGACAGCAGTTGCATCCGAATTGAGATGATGCTGTACGCTGAATGCCCTATAGCCTGCGTTGACCTCGATTTCACACTGAGGGTCGCCGATAAGAGGCTGGCTGGTCGTATGGACATAGCAGAGAGTCAGGTCTTCCTGAGTGACGCTGCTGATCTCGGTCTCGACGCTGGCCACGACCGCGATGACATAGCCACAGTCAGGGATTGCGATTGCTGAAGCCGCTGCATAAGGGGTGTTCATCCAATCATATTCAATCTGAAGGAAGTCATCAGGATTATCGAAATCATTTATCGAGAACGAATATCCACCGCTGCCGCTCTCGTTGAAGAGATACTCGCGGATGCGCTCGTTGACCGTCCATGACTCCGATGATGTCAGATTACCGAAAGTCTTGTCATTGAGAAGGTTGTTATACAGCTGTGCAAGAGGATATACATCCATCTTGAAAGACTGCACAAGCGGACCCGGACGAAGTTCGAACACGAAATTCATGTCCTCCACCTTTGTAACCTCGATTGTCACACCGACTTCCGAGCCTTCAGCAAACAGATTGCCGCACTCGATAGGATATTCCTCAATGAATGGGAACTCGACTTTATCGATGTCGCCGGTATTTCCGGAACCTGGCTTGTCCGGATTGTCAATTCCGGGGTTTTCAGTCTTGCCATCGTCCTTGCCTTCGTCTTCCGGCTTAGGTTTGTCACATGCTGCAAGGCCAAAAATGAGAAGGCCTGCCAGCAGAACATTGAGAATTTTTTTCATAGTATCGTATAAAATTATTTCAAATCATATCCTGAGTCTCCGCCGTCAATGGCACAGACATTCATATTGTTTACATGGCCGTTCCTGTCAAGCGCAAGCGCATATACCTTGGTGTTTTCAAGCACCCACCTGCGATCTATGTCTACGGACCATGTCTTGCTTGCCTCGCTTCCTTCTGCTATCACGCTGTCATCAGCCATCTTCTCGCCCTGTCCGGCGTTTGCAGTGACCACGGTCCTTACGACATGCTTGTGGATGTAGTCATCAAGCTCGCCGTATTCGCCATGCTTCTGGTAACCCACGATTCCATCCTGAATGACCAGAACGACCACACGGTATTCCGAAGTAAGTTCTGATGTAATCCTGACGCAGATCTGTGCCGATGTCCTGTCTGTGTCGACAGAAGAAGAAACCGCAACTCCGCAATGAGGTCCATGCTCCTCAAAAGCGGCCTTTATCGCAGCATTGAAGCCTGACATACCCTCTGTATTGAGACCTCCCGAGTCACGCATGTCAACAGCATATGACGGAAGTTCCAGACCGCTGAACATGTTCTTTATATCCATTGTCGCTGCGATTGCAAGGGAATCCTTGCCCATTTCCTCAGAATGGAATGCCGCAATATGGACATTCTGCTTATATTTTGCCAAGGCCGGTCTTGCAAACTGCATCATCATATTGTCATATCCTGCAGGACAGAAGGCGCATGACGCACCGGTAAACTCGGCGACAAACACATGCCTGTCATATTTCGACTCGACCTGAGGCTTTGAGTTGAGCACATTCACTGTGACCTGATCAGACTCCTTGCCGTTGTAAGAGGCATAGAAGGTCTCTGAGCCCGTACTCTGAGGTCTGAACACCTTGCCGTCAAAGTCCTCCGTTCCGGAAACTGACACTATCTCGGCATCTTCAGTGACATCCACGCCGTTGTATCTTACAGTGAAGACTGTTTCTGTCTCAGTCGCAAGATCTATTTCCGTGTCACTTGCTTCAAGCACCGGCAACGAGGAGTCGTCCACGTTTCCGGAGCATGAGAGGAGGGATGCCGCAAGGACAGCCATGAATATGTTCCTGAATTTCTTCATCTTATTCTGCATATTGATAATCAACGCTTTCACCAAGCCTGCACTCGGCAACATTGTTTACGACAAATGTATATCCACCGTCTGTGGAGGTTGTCGCCGCGACGATCACTCTAAGATTATCCTTATTCCACGCAGGAGAGATTTCCAATGTCTCGGTCGCCTTCGCTTCTACTCCTACGGTGAGAGGAAGGTTGTCGTTTATCTTGTCGCCCGTCTCGCTGGTAAGGACCGCACGGACAACATTGTCATGAACATAATCCGGATCACCGGTCTGATCTGCTACTATGCCGTCTTCTACTACAAATACAAGATATCGGTATATCGCAGGTACGTTGGATGTTATAGCAATATTTATATGATTCTGG
>JAZQEN010000092.1:0-16687 GCA_045539015.1 Candidatus Cryptobacteroides sp. | reverse complement strand
CCTGCCTGGCGAGCCAGGCAGGACATCTGCGCAATCTGCTGTGTTTCAGGATATTGTCGGGAACGGGCTATATGTTTGATATAGCCCGTCGGATGTTGCTTTTACCAGTAGTAATCGTAAAGTTCATCATAGTCATAGAGGTCTTCATAATCATCCATGAAGCCTTCTGCATGCGGATTGTCCTCCAGCCACTCTCCTGCGGCGCGTGCTGTTTCGATCAGTTCTGATCCGTCAAGACCTTCCATCCACTCCCTCATGTACTGTGTGTATTCTTCGCATTTAGCCTTGTCTCCATCCATTGCTGCCTCATAAATCTTGTCCAGATACCATTCTGTGCAGTCCTCTACCGACATGAATGTTTCGTAAACCCATCTGCATGAAGAAGTGGCAAACATGAGGGTAAGGCATGCTGCTGTCATCAAAATAAATCTTTTCATAGGGAAATCGTTATTTGTTTTGCACAAAAATAAAAAAAGCCTTGGAATAATCCAAGGCTTTTAGTGGGAGCAGAGGGAGTCGAACCCCCGACCCTCTGCTTGTAAGGCAGATGCTCTAAACCAACTGAGCTATGCTCCCTTTTCTTGCTTCTTTTGCCCGATAACTGCGTCAGACTTCTCTCTTCAGTCGGTCACAACCATGAGGTTGCTCCCTCCTTCATCGTTCGTCTTCCTTGTTCTCGAACAAAATAAGCTACGAAAGTATTCCGAAGAACTTTTTTTGCGGTGCGGACGGGACTCGAACCCGCGACCCCCGGCGTGACAGGCCGGTATTCTAACCAGCTGAACTACCGCACCAATTGTTCAGTCTTTATGCGTTTTTGTCGAACGCGGATGCAAAGGTACACAAAAATTCTGAACCTCCAAATTTTTGTGCACCTTTTTTGTGAAAAATTTGTTATTTGACCTCAATAACCCTCTTTTCGTCTTCCTGTTTAACCTTGTCCAGTTTAGGGATATTGATCTTCAGAACGCCGTTTTCTACCTGAGCCTCAATGGCTTCCTTGTCGATGTTGTCGGGGAGGAGAAGAGTCTGGCTGAATTTTGTATATGAAAACTCTTTTCTGAGATATTTTTTCTCCTTGCACTCCTTTTCCTTCTCTTTGCATCCGCATTCTTTCTTCTCGACTTCAACTACAAGGTTGCCGTCCTTGTTGATGTGTACCTGGAAGTCGTCTTTGCACATGCCGGGAGCGGCGATCTCTACCTTATATTCCTTTTCTGTCTCGGCTACATTGATTGCCGGAGCAGTAGCTGACAGTTTATCAAGTGACCTGTTTTCAAAGAAGTCATTGAAGAAATCAGTCAGGCCGAACTGACCGTTGAATCTTTTTGATGGTAACATATTTTAATCTCCTATTTGTTAAATTGTTATATATAATGTCAGTGCATTTGAGCACTGCAGCGGATTTATCAATATCCAGACCATATATATGAGGATTTGCTTAAAATTGCTATATTTGTAGGCTTGCCTCAGGCGAGCCGTATGCTATGCAGAAGGAAGAAGGTAATATCGTAATAAGAAAGGCCAAGGTCAATAATCTCAAGGATGTCACAGTTGAGATACCGCGTGGAAAATTTGTTGTCGTGACCGGAATATCCGGCTCCGGTAAGTCTTCATTGGCTTTCGATACACTTTTTGCGGAAGGGCAAAGGCGCTTTGCAGAGAGCCTTTCTTCCTATGCACGTCAGTTCCTGGGCAGGATGTCAAAGCCGGATGTCGAGCTGATCGAAGGTATTCCGCCAGCCATTGCAATCGAGCAGAAGGTAAATACACGAAATCCCCGCTCGACAATTGCGACCAGCACAGAGATCTTCGATTATCTGCGTATGATATTCGCCCGCATCGGCCGTACTTACTCGCCTGTTTCCGGGGAAGAAGTCAAGTGTCATACGGTCAATGATGTCCTTAAGTATATATATGAGGATGCAGATGCATCTGCCGCATACATACTGGCAGAGCTCGGGTGGGATTCAAGGACTGATAAGGTGGAACTGATGCTTATGTTGAAGGAGGAGGGATATTCAAGATTCTTCTCTGACAGGATGATAAGGATCGAAGAGGTCATGAAGATGGCTGAAACAGGAGAATATCCGGAGCATCTTTACCTTCTTGTAGACCGACTCAGGCTTCCGAGCACGGATGAAGATATCCAGACCAGGTTGCATGCCTCTATCGATACGGCTTTTGATAAGGGCGAGGGAACCATGTATGTACGTAAGGAACTGTCAGACGGCAGGGTGGTGCTCCGGCAGTTCATAAACCGCTTCGAGGCGGATGGAATCGAGTTCGCCAGGCCGGATGAGTATCTTTTCAGTTTCAACAGCCCGCTGGGTGCATGCCCTGTGTGTGGAGGTCTGGGACAGATAATCGGTATAAGTGAGGATCTGGTTGTTCCTGATAAGAGCAAGACCATATATGATGGAGCGATTGCATGCTGGAGAGGGGAGAAGATGGGATGGTTCAAGGATCGTCTTGTAGCGAATTCCGTAAAATATGATATACCTATCTTCGAACCGTATTGCAATCTCAGCCAGGAGGTCAAGGATAAGATATGGAAAGGTGTGGCATCTGATAATGAGGAAGATTCAATAATAGGATTGAATGAATTCTTCAGGTGGGTGGAGCAGAACAGATATAAGGTGCAGTATAAGTACATGCTGAGCAGATACTCTGGCAAGACTGTCTGCAGCGAGTGTGGCGGAAGTCGCCTCAGGAAGGAGGCTTTGTATGTGAAGGTAGGAGGAAAGACAATCCATGAGATGCTGTGCATGAATGTCAGTGCCCTGCTTGAATTCCTGCAGAATATCCAGCTGGAAAAGTTTGAACATGAGATCGCGGACAAGGCTATAGAAGAAATAATATCCCGCCTTGAATATATAGAGGATGTAGGACTTGGCTACCTTACGTTGAACCGTACCTCCAACACCTTGTCGGGAGGAGAGAGCCAGCGTATCAATCTGGTTACAGCCCTGGGCAGTTCTCTGGTCGGCTCGCTGTATATTCTAGATGAGCCTAGTATAGGACTGCATCCGCGTGATACAGAGAGACTTATCTCGGTTCTGAAACGCCTGAGGGATATAGGAAACACGGTTGTTGTAGTCGAACATGACGAGGAGATCATGAGGGCTGCGGATCTTCTCATCGATATAGGTCCTAAGGCAGGAGTCAATGGCGGAGAGATCGTATTCCGGGGAAAGATAGGCGATGCTGTGACTGATGAGGTGAGGAATCGCTCGCTCACCTTGCAGTATCTTGACGGACAACGCTCAAGATATGTCAGAGAGAAACGTTCTTGGGAATATTCCATAACTGTAGAAGGTGCGATGGAGCATAACCTCAAGGATATCAATGTGAAGTTCCCTCTAGGAGTGCTGAATGTAGTTACAGGTGTCAGCGGAAGCGGAAAGTCGTCCCTTGTCGGCGACATCCTTTATCCTGCTTTATACAGACATATCAACCAGATGGGATCTGCACCGGGTACTTTCCGCGGACTCTCCGGAAGCCTTGACAGGATCACGCAGGTTGAGTACGTGGACCAGAATCCGATCGGAAAAAGTTCAAGGTCCAATGCCGTCACATATCTGAAGGTATATGATGATATAAGGAAACTGCTTTCAGACCAGCAATATGCCAGGATGAACGGATTCACTCCTTCACATTTTTCGTTCAATATGGACGGAGGACGTTGCCCTGAGTGTCAGGGTGAGGGTTTTGTCAAGATCGGCATGCAGTTCATGGCGGATGTCTCGATGGTATGTGAATCCTGCGGAGGAAAGAGGTTCAAGCCGGAAATCCTTGAGGTCAGATACAAGGGACTGAATATTGATGATATCCTCAATATGAGTGTCGAGGAGGCTATTTCGTTCTTCTCCAGCCAGGATGACACGACTGCCAAGAGAATCGCAGAGCGTCTGCAGCCGCTTGTGGATGTGGGCCTTTCGTATATAAAGCTAGGACAAAGCAGCAGCACTCTGTCAGGAGGAGAAAGTCAGAGAATCAAGCTGGCATATTTCCTTTCCATGACGGAGACAGGTCCGAGAAACAAACCGCAGAAGATATTGTTCATCTTTGACGAACCGACCACCGGACTGCATTTCTATGATGTGGAGAAACTCCTCCGCTCTTTTGATGCTCTTCTGGCCAAGGGTCATTCGATAGTGGTTGTCGAGCATAATGTTGATGTGATAAAGGCAGCGGACTGGGTGATAGATCTTGGTCCTGAAGCCGGTGATTTGGGCGGTAATCTTGTGTATTCCGGTACTCCTGAGGAACTCTCAAAGTGTGAGGAATCCCATACTGCACGTTATCTGTAGCGTTTTCGGGAAGATTGACTTCAATTATGAACAGGGCTGCTTCGTTGATGGGCTCTCCGGCCTCCATATATATCAGCCCTCTTCCTGGTCCGGTAAGGGTGAGCGTCGCTCCGTGTCCGTCGCTGTCGATCACATAGTCGTATATCCCCTCATTCCTGTCATCGATCATGTGTTCTTCTCCGACATCAAAAGGAGCCTGTGATGGGGTGAACTCGCACCAGACATGTACTGTGTCCCCTATGTTTCCTCTTATGTAGCTGGACGGATGGGCTGTGAAACTTACCGGACCCGCATCCAGCAGGCCGCTTTTGTCAACCCTCCAGCCGTCATCGCTCAATCCGTCGTCTTCCGGTCTGACGGTTATTCTGTAATGGCAGTTCCTTTGCACGTCAAGATTGCTGCGGCTGTCTCCCAGGTAGAACCTGTATATCAGTCCCTTGCTTCCGGAGTAAAGGCTGTCCGAGATGTATTCCATATTCATTTCTATATATGAGCAGATGTCTCTTCGCTTGTCGTCTTCGTCAAAGACCTTATCGCTGTCTGACGGGATGCTTCCGGGATATTCGCCCTGCATGTTTTCCAGCATGTATAATGTGATCTCATCACTGAGCCCGTCCATAGATCTGCCGTTGAGAGGTCCGACTTCGTGCTCTCCTCTGAAAAATCCCATTGGAAAACACTGGTCGTGGGTCGTTATTTTGCTGGGAATGAATGCTTTTGCTGATTTCGGGCAGTTGCCGATCTTGACAGACTTTACATTCATTCTTACGTCTTCGGACAATCCTCTTCTATCGATTCGGATGCTTATCTTTGACATCAGTCTCTCCAGAGTGATTCTGACTGCTGTTTCATCGGTAATCATAATGTTGTCCTGCCTGCCGACCATAGGGACTCCCTCCCGGTATTCGTCAGGGTAAGCCATGTGGAATGTCACTTCGTCCAGTTCCCTGATATGATCTGCATAAATATGGTATCTGAAGTTTGCGCATACTCTGAAACTGTATCTGTTTCCTTTTATCAGGCTTACATTCACATTGCTTCCGCCGTCCGGCAGATATATGCATTCCTCGGCGCTTCCATCTTCGTCGAATACCATGAGACTTATGTCGCTGATCAGGTATTCATCCGGATCAAGTGCTTTAGTGTTCATCTCTCCTGCATCCAGTCGGATGCAGACACTTACTGCTTCATCAGACTCATCCGGTTCCGTATTGCAACCGGCAAGAGATAATGCACACGCAATCAGAATCCTACAGTATATCCATCCTTTTCTTCCCATTGTCCGACCTCCAATTGTATTTCAGTTTCATTCAACTCGACCGGGGTGTCAGGGTCCTTTGAGCCCTTCCGCCTTATTGTTATGTCATATCCGTATGTCGTATTTCTTTTTATGCCTTCATGATCATTGCCGCATCCCCTGTTGATCGTGATGGGCCAGTACCATGTTTCTCCTGAAATGGTGCCTTCTATCACAAGTCTGGTGAAAGGGGAGCCGATGCTTTCCTCCCGGGCTGTGTTTCCATAGCAAATGAATCTGAAGTCCGGATAGATGCGCTCGCTGCCGACAGGATCGCTTATGGAGCGCATCAATATTCGGCTGTCTGCAAACCCTTCCATATCCGCATTCATGAGACGACCATGATTTATGATTCTTTCCGGGCTGCAATGACTGCCGGTCAGAATGCTGCAGGTGGCATTGACGTTTGTGAGGTATACTTTGATGTCACTTACCTTTTCTCCCCGGTATGGCCTGTCCTTGAAGTCAAAGCAGATTGAATTCAGGACAACCTCAGCAGTGAGTCTTTCAAGTATGGCTATGTTGCTGCCGTTGCTTCCGGCTGTCAGTTCTGCGGTGGCAGTCAAAAGCGGAAATTCCGATGATTCATTCTCCAGGTCAGCCTTGAACTCAGCCAGTCCTGAATAACTGCTGATGGATTTCCAATCATCCTCGTCCCAATGGGAGTTGGCGCATATCACCATTATCTTTTCACCTTTCTGCGATCCTATCTTCAATTCATCTCCGAAACTGCCTTCAAATCTCTGATAGCATTCCATTCTTTGGAGGGGGTCGTTGTTGAAGACCAGTACATCTGTGTGCCTCAACTCTTGTGCGGGAATGTTATGGACTGCAACCTTCACTGCGGATTGGGGTGATTCCGCAGTGAGGCCGCCGTCCTGATAAAGCATGGATGAATGACATCCATGCAGCACCGGTAGGTTAATGATAACCAGACTCAGAACGAGTAAAGATCTGCAAGAATTGTTCAGAATTGAAAATTGTGTGAAAGCGATTGAACTATAGTCCCGGTGTCTCTTGTTTTCAGAATACATAGCTGATGTTCAGTTTTATGCCCCTGGCAGTGAATTTTCCGTCCTTGATGGTACCCTTGACAGGTATCCTGTATGAGGCGTTGGCATTCAGGTGCTTCCATATCTTGAATGCATATCCGATCTCAATGATATAATCCATACCTGTCCTGTTGCCTTTCTGAAGTCCCAGTCCGACGCAGGATCCGTTCAGAAATTTTTCGGGCCAGTATACAAACATGGCCTGCACCATATGCAGGTCTTCTGCCTTTATTGGTTCTGTCGCGGATCCGAGCTCGTTTTCATGTGATTTCTGCAGGTCGCTCTTCCAGTCTGCCCACTCGGAAAAATTGAATGAACATCCCCCTGATACAGACCAATGCTCTCCGAATCCATATCCGATGTCTATACTGGTACACGTGCGTGTGAAGGCAGCTATGTCAATGCCTATGGAGCATCTGTGCTCCTGACATCGACATGCTGCCGGAATGAGTAGAGTGTAAAGAAATGCCATGATCGTGCGCCTCATCTTTTTTTGCAAAGCTATGGGGCGCACGTCTGATTATTGGCAGATTTTAAAAAAAATACTTCAGATTTTTCTTTTTTTTAAACAGATAAAATAAATTTTTAAGTGTTTAAAATTTATTTTTAAGTGATTTTTGCCTAAATGGAATGCTTCTGCATCCATTCTGCGAGTGAACGACTGGCATTTCCGTCTTCAAACAAGCCAACTGTATCGTTGAAGAAGTGCTTGAGGTCGTCATTATACTTGTCTTTGTCGAAGTTATGTATGATATCGATAAGTGACGCTTCGTCAGTGGCTACCGGATATGGCAGTTCCTTGAAGTCGAAATAATAGCCCCTGTCATACTGCTCTATATCCGTTGCATAGAGTACACAAGGCTTCCATTGCATGGTGAAGTCGAACATCGAGCTGGAGTAGTCGGTTATCAGCATGTCACTGATGCACAGCAGTTCCTGCATGTCATGATACAATGTAACATCTATGACAGAAGGATTGTTCAGAAGCGGGGTGACATCTACAGAACCTATGAGGTTCGGATGCAGGCGCAGGAAGACCGTTATGTTCTCGCTGCCGATCGCTTTCTGCAGGGCTGGAATCACGTTGTTCCAATCAATCTGATATGGCTTGATGCTACGGTTCTTTCTGAATGTAGGGGCATAGAGTACTATATGATTGTCTTCAGGGATACCATATTGACTGGTAATCCTGCGTTTCATTTCCCCATGCAGTTCTGTCTTGAAGAAGATGTCGTTGCGAGGGATGCCCTTTTCGAGGATTTCGCCGTCATACCAGAACTTCTCCTTGAGCAGTTCGGTCTGGAAATCACATCCGGATATCATCAGGTCGCATGCTTTGGAGTCGTATTTTGCAGTTTGCAGATATTTGTATGAGAGTTTGTCCTCAGCGTCTTTCTCGATCTTTTTAAGAGCAACTCCACCATGCCAGAGCATCATGTATTTCTGGCCGCTGCGTTTACACCAGTACAGCCTGAACGGATCTATGCGGTTGTTTGATATGATGAATTCTGCAGTATTGGCCACGACAATCTGTTTCCATGAGTATCTTCTGATGCATTTGACTCTTTTGTCGATGCCTTTGGTGTTGACTCCTCTCTTGAAAACCCAGTAGATCTCGTAGTCAGGAAAGTTCTCAAGCAGATATTCGGTTATGTATCTGGGATTGCAGGCGTACTGCTTGAAGAAGTATGCACTGCACATCACTCTTCCTTTCTTTACAGGACAGAAAAGTCTTATGAAAAAGGCTGGAATGTGACCGAATATCTTGAAAAATCTGTTGATTCCCCACCTGATGGCTTGACTCGATGATTTCATAGGTATTTCTTTTACGGATAATGTCTGCAAATATATCAATCTTTGTGTATTTAATAATAAAAAATGTGTAATTTTACGGGTTAATATTTAGTGTTGCTTTTATTGTCAGCAAATGAAGAAAGTAATTACATATGGCACATATGACCTGTTGCATCAGGGACATGTAAATCTGTTGAAAAGAGCCCGGGAATTGGGTGATTATCTTATAGTTGGAGTTACAAACGACAGTTTTGACCGGGAGCGTGGAAAACTGAATGTGCGTAATAATGTTCTGGAGAGGGTTGAGGCTGTCAAGGCTACAGGCTACGCGGACCAGATTGTGATAGAGGATTATGTCGGACAGAAGATCGATGATATTCAGAAATATGATGTGGATATCTTTGCCATAGGTTCCGATTGGGAAGGAAAGTTCGATTATCTCAAGGAGTACTGCGAGGTTGTGTATCTTCCTCGTACAGAGGGAATATCTTCCACCATGCTCCGTGCAGAGACTGAACTGGTGGTGAAGGTCGGCGTCAGCGGATGCGGACGCATCGCCTCCAGATTCATTCCTGAAACCGGCAAGGTAGATGCCGTGAAGGTGGAGGCCGTATATGATATCGATACCGCAGCTGCAGCTGCCATGGCTGAAAAGCACGGAGTGGCCAATGTCTGTGAAAATTATGAGGAACTTGTTGCAGCTGTTGATGCCGTATACATCGCTACTCCTCATCTTGCCCACTACGAACAGGCAAAATATGCTCTGGAACAGGGCAAACATGTCTTATGTGAGACTCCGATGGTGCTTGACCATGATCAGGCCATGGAACTGTATGCTCTCGCAGAGTCGAGGAACCTGGTGCTTCTGGAGGCAAACAAGACCGCATTCAGCCCTGCATTCAATCATATGGTGACTCTCGTAAAGAGTGGACTTATCGGTGATGTGGTAGGCGTGGATGCTTCGATTTCTAAACTATGGAGCGCTGATGAACTCAAGCGTGAGCTGGATCCTTCGATGGCCGGCGGTTCCCTGTATGAGATGGGATCCTATCCGTTGCTTCCTATTTTCAGACTGCTGGGAACGGATATCAGAAATATAAACATATACAGCAGAATGAATGCCGATGGTGTTGATGTATATACCAGAGGTGTTCTTATGTCCGGCAATGCCGTTGCTTCATTTCAGCTGGGCCTTGGGGTCAAGACAGAAGGAAACCTTGTGATTTCGGGCACTCAAGGATATGTATATGTGCCGTCTCCTTGGTGGAAGACCGATTACTTTGAGCTGAGATATGAGGACCAGAACAGGAATAAGAAATATTTCTATACCTGGAGTGAACCGGGGCTGAGATATGAAATTCAGGAATTCGTGTCATGTATAGTCAATGGCAGGTTGCACTCTGCCCGTCTTACGCCGAAGGAGAGCATCTGCATGGCTGACGTAATGCAGAGATTCACCGAAAGAAAGAATTTTTACAGGATATGAGAAAGGCATTGGTTGTGGGAGGTGCCAATGGAATCGGCTTGGCGATAGCCGTGGAATTGGCTTCCCGCGAGGAGTTTGAAACAATATACATAGTTGACCGGGCCCTTCCCGGGGATGATGTCATGCATCCTAAGTTCATCTGTCATCAGTTTGACCTCATGTCGGATGACTATTCTGTTTTTGACAGGTTTGATGATATAGATACTCTGATGATTACTGCAGGTTTTGGCAGGTTGGCCCTTTTCAAGGACCTGACTGAAGACCATATAATCGGCAGTATGGCTGTGAACTCGACGGCTGTGATGCGCATCATCCATAGATTCTATGATAGATTGGACTCGATGCGGGATTTTTACTGCGGAGTCATGGTAAGTATAGCCGGATTCATGTCCTCGCCGTTCTTCTCTGTTTACGGAGCCAGCAAGGCTGCGCTGAAGATATTTATCGAGAGCGTCAATGTGGAACTGGAAAAGGCCGGTGCGGCTAATAGGATCCTTAATGTGTCTCCAGGATCCATCAAGGGTACAAGTTTCAATCAGGGCAGAACCGACCTGAGCCAGACCTCGTCACTTGCCCGTGACATAATTGCACATCTTGAAGCTAAAGACGATCTTTTCATACCGCAGTATGAAGAGGTCTTCAAGAAGGTGTTGGAGAGATATGCTGCTGATTTTCGGGAGGAAGGCAGGCATTCATATGATTATAAATTAAACAGTGGTAGAATCAAATGAGCAGAATTTCCATAATTGTACCTGTGCATAATACTGAGCAGTATCTGGAAAGTACTGTAAGGTCGTTGCTCGCACAGACTTTAAAAGATATTGAGATCATTCTGGTTGAAAACGGATCGACAGATAACTCTCTTGCACTTTGTCATGAGGTTGCCAAGAGTGATGAACGTATCAAGGTGATGCATCTTGAAAGAGGTGATCTGTCATATGCCAGAAACAGCGGACTCACGCTTGCTGCCTCGGAGTATGTGGCGTTTGTGGATAGTGATGACACTGTCAGGAGCGAGATGTACGAGACGCTTCTTGGCATTGCTGAAGAGCATGATCTCGATATCGTGTATTCCAACATGATGAAGGTATATGATAACCGACCTCCGAAGTATATCTATCAGGAGGATGGGTCGGTTTCCGTCATGACTCCGAAGGAAATGCTGATGAAGAATTTCACTCATAAGATCAATGTCAATGCGTGTACGATGATTGCACGACGCAAGCTTTTCGATGATCTTAAATTCCCGGAGGGCATGTATTTCGAGGACAGGGCCTTCACGTTCCGTCTGATAAATGCTGCAGCCAAGGTGGGATATATAAATAAAGCCTTCTACCATTATTATCAGCGTTCCGGCAGTATCGTCCACAAGCGCAACTGGAAAATGTATTATGACTTTGCTGAGTCTGACCGGATGCGTCTTACATTTATCCGCGACTCGGAATTGTTTACGCCTGAGGAAAAACTGAAGGTAGCTGAGAAATCTGCCGATTCATTGCTGCGCAAACTGCGTCACCTGAGATCCAAGGCGAAGACTCCGGAGCAGAAGACTCAGTTCAGAGCAATGGCGCAGAATATATCTCTGATACCGGAGGACTGTTATCTGCCCATGAAGGCGAGGGTTATACGAAGGTTCATCAGAATGTTTTATTTATAGGAGCGTATGAGAGTATACAATCCCGAAGGTTCTGCATTAAGACAGTGTCAGAATGATATTCTGGAGATTTTGCTGAAGTTTCAGGAAATCTGCAAGGAACATGACATAAAGTGGTGGTTGTGCGGCGGTACGCTTCTCGGAGCAGCGCGCCATGGGGGTTTCATTCCTTGGGACGACGATATAGATGTGACCCTGATGATGTCAGAATATAGAAAGTTGAAAAAGATACTTATCAATCTCAATGATGATGAGTATGTTTTCCAATGTACCGAGACTGATCCTGATTACATCTATCCGTTCGGCCGTTTCCGTAAAAGAGAGGGTGACGTGAAATGTACCAAGCCCAGATCCAGATTCTACAGGTACAAGGGACCGTTCATCGATGTGTTCTGTATCGAAAAATCAAACCGCTTTTCAGCCAGAGCTGCAAGATTCTTCTATAGTGAGTGGCTGGTTCATACCGAGAAGATAGAGAACAGGTTCTGGAGACATTTCTGTATCAGAAGCATACAGTTCATGAACCTGGTCTTCTTCAGACCTCTTTGCCGCTTGATAGGCAGGGTTTATAATCCTAAGAGGCAGTATCATTGCAAGCTGGGCTCTGTGTTCTATAAATTCCCATACTACAAGGAGCATATCATGCCGCTGTCGACAATAGAGTTCGAGGGACATACCTTTCCTGCTCCTGGGAATGTAGATGCTTATCTGACAGATCTTTACGGCGATTGGAGGCAACTGCCTTCCGAGGATAAGATCAGGAGATCCATCCACTCGCCGGTATTTATCAAAGAAATTTTTGGAGAATAATATGGATATAGTAATAACATATGTGGACGGAAACGATCCTGTCTGGAAGAAGGATTATGAGAAGACTACCAACGTTCCTGTAATGGAGAAACGTTTTCGTGACTGGGGTACGCTCAAGTATCTCCTTCGTGGAATAGAAACAAAGATGCCGTTTGTGCGGAATGTATATCTGGTGGTGTCTCATCCGTCACAAGTGCCTGAGTGGGTGGATCAGACCCAGTTGAAAATCGTTCTGCATAAGGATATCATTCCAGAGGAATTCCTCCCGACCTTCAACTGCAATCCTATCGAAATGCATCTGCATCGGATTCCTGGCCTTGATGAGGAATACCTGTACTTCAATGACGACATGTTCCCGGTAGGGGATTGCAGGCCGGAGGACTTTTTCTGCGACGGAAGGCCTGTCATAGGATATTACCGTCATTTCTTCGCTTCCGGCATGTTCAAGAAGATATGCAGAAATTCGGACAGACTTGCCCGTAAGGCATTGGGTATGAAGCCGTCCTGGTTCTTTACCCGTCCTCAGCACATATGCTCTCCTATGTTGAAGAGTCAGTGTGAGGAACTTTATTCAAAAGTTGAGGAAGAAATACGCAAGACGTCTGCTGCCAGGACCCGTACCGAGGATAATCTCAATCAGTACCTGTTCCTGGATTATATGAACTATAAGGGGATGATTATCCATAAGAAGATTTCAAACAAACATTATTCTGTGGCCATAGCTTCTCCTGATTCCCTAAGGGAGTTTCTGCATAATCCCGATCGTAATCTTGTGTGTATCAATGATGTGCGTTTGAGTGAGGCGAGATATGAGAAATTGAGAGGAACCATCCTTGATGCTTTCGAGTCTACATTCCCGAATAAGTCCAGATTTGAATTATAATGAGCAGATATAAGATATCACTGATAGTACCTGTTTACGGTGTAGAGAAGTATATAAGGCAGTTCGCTGAATCTGCTTTGGGACAGACTTACGCCGATGTGCAGTTCATTTTTGTAAATGACGGCACGAAGGACAGGTCAATGGATATACTTGGAGAACTTATAGAGGAAAGATTCTCGCATATTAAGGAACGAATCCTTATTATTAACAAGGAAAACGGAGGACTCCCTTCTGCAAGAAAGGCAGGCTTGGAGGCTGCGGAGGGAGAATATATCCTTTTTGCTGACTCGGATGATTGGCTGGAACTTGATGCGGTTGCCAAGGTGATGGCCAAGGTGGAGGAAACCGGGGCTGATATTGTATATTTCGACCTTATCAAAGAGTATGGGCATAAGGTCAGTTATAAACGCGAGAGAGAATATACAGCTGCAACCAGAGAGGATTTCATAATAAACATATTCAACTACAAGTCTCACGGATATACTGTGACAAAGTGTTTCAGAAAGAGCCTGTATACGGACAATCTTATATATTTCCCAAAGCTTGGAATGCATGAAGACATTTATCTGATGACACAGATAATATTCTATGCGAAGTCATTGGCTCATCTTCCTGAGGCCCTATACCATTATAGGAAGGACAATGAACAGGCTATGTGTGCCCAGGATAGAAAAAAGAGGCATATGCTGTCTGATATGAACTTGCTGGATCTGTATGAGAAATACAGGGGCAAACTTATGGGAAGCCCTATTGAAAAGGTTGCTGGGGGCATACTCATGCGTGCAGGATGGCATAGTATGCTGCACGGATTCGGATTTTTCAAGAAATATCCCTATCTGGCCGGAGATATCCGTCGGGCCAGGCTCAGCTTCAGATATCGCGTGCCGATGTTTATGCAGCTGATTGTAAAGGTTTATTCCTGCTTCATCCACTCCTGATTGTCCAGATACCATCTGACTGTCTTTTCGATTCCTTCTTCAAACTGCAGTGATGGTTCCCATCCGAGTTCCCTCTGCAGCTTGGAAGAGTCTATGGCATATCTCGCATCATGACCAGGCCTGTCCGTCACGTATGTGATAAGCTTAAGGCTGTGTCCCTCAGGATTGCCGAGGACTTTATCAGTCACTGCTATCATCGTCTTGATGAGGTCGATGTTCTTCCACTCATTGAAGCCTCCGATATTGTAGGTTTCTGCTATTTTACCTTTATGGAAGATGAGATCTATCGCTCTCGCATGATCCTCAACATACAGCCAATCGCGTACATTCTCTCCTTTCCCGTATACCGGTAGGGGCTTGCCTGCTATGATGTTTTTCAGAAAAAGTGGAATGAGCTTTTCCGGGAACTGATATGGCCCGTAATTGTTAGAGCAGTTGGTAACTATCGTCGGCATGCCATATGTATCATGATAGGCCCTTACGAAATGGTCTGAGCTTGCCTTGCTCGCACTGTATGGACTATGCGGATTGTATTTGGTCGTTTCCACGAAGAACTCGTCTCCATATGCCTTATGCCCTTCTGATGAGGCCATAGTCTTGAAAGGTGGTTCAACTCCTTCCGGACGGTTCATTTCAAGTGCTCCGTATACTTCATCTGTTGATATATGATAGAAACGGCACTGAACTGTCTCGCCATTTGCCCTGGCCTTCATGTATCCTTCCGGACCCCATGCCTCTTTGGCTGCCTGCAATAATGATAATGTGCCCATCACATTGGTTCGTGCAAAAGTAAAAGGGTCGCTGATGGAACGGTCAACATGGGATTCAGCTGCCAGGTGGATGATGCCGTCGACTTCATTACTCTTCATCAGGTCAAGCATCCTTTCGAAATCGCAGATGTCTGCCTTCACGAACATATAGTTCGGCTTGTTCTCGATGTCCTTCAGATTATCTGTATTTCCCGCATAAGTGAGCTTGTCGACATTGATTATGCGGTATTCAGGATATTTGTTTACAAAGAGACGTACTACGTGACTTCCGATGAAGCCGGCGCCTCCTGTGATTATGATATTCCTTTTGAAGTTCATGGCGGTAGATGCTTGTGGGGTGACTATCTTCCGGCTGCCAGCTGTAGAAGATACTGTCCGTACTGGTTGTTTGCCATAGGAGTGGCGATCTCTCTAAGCTTTTCGGCTGAAATCCAGCCCTTGTCATATGCTATTCCTTCCAGACAAGCTATTTTAAGCCCCTGGCGTTTCTCCAGTACTTCTATGAACGTCGAAGCTTCCGACAGTGAATCATGTGTGCCGGTATCAAGCCATGCAAACCCTCGGCCTAAAGTCTGTACCTTCAGCTCGCCGCTTTCCAGAAAACTCTGATTTACAGCGGTGATTTCCAGCTCACCTCGTGCTGATGGTTTGATGGATTTTGCAATGTCCACGACCTTGTTAGGGTAAAAATACAGCCCGACCACTGCATAGTTTGATTTGGGGTTCTGAGGCTTTTCTTCGATGGAGAGGCATTCCCCGTTCTCATCAAATTCTGCGACTCCGTATCTTTGAGGATCTGCCACCCAGTATCCGAAGACAGTCGCTTTGGAAGATTCTTCTGCATCAATTACGGCTTGTTTAAGAAGCCCGGTAAAGCCTGTTCCGTGGAAAATGTTGTCTCCTAGCACAAGGCAGGCGCAGTCATCCCCAATGAACTCTTCGCCTATTATGAATGCCTGGGCAAGTCCGTCAGGAGAAGGCTGTTCCGCATAGGAAAAGCGTACCCCGAAGTCGTCGCCATTGCCGAGAAGCCTCTTGAAACCGGGTAGATCATGAGGTGTTGAAATGATGAGGATATCCCTTATTCCTGCAAGCATCAGCACAGAAACGGGGTAGTATATCATCGGCTTGTCATAAATAGGGAGCATCTGCTTGCTGACCCCTTTGGTTATGGGATATAGACGTGTGCCGCTTCCTCCGGCCAGAACAATTCCTTTCATCTTCCAAATTTCTTCTGATTGCAAAAATACAAATGTTCTTCTTGTTTGCAAAATGTATACATATAATAAATAAGGTCTGACCTTTTTCTGGTCAGACCTTTTGGATTTATGCTCCGAAGTTGTCGTAGAGAATGTTCTCCGGTGGAACTCCGAGTGAGTCGAGGAGGTTTACAACCGCGCCGACCATCATAGGCGGGCCGCACATGAGGTAAAGTGCATCCTCCGGATTCTCATGCTGCTTGAGGTAAGTCTCGAACATCACGTTGTGTACGAAACCTGCAACGTAAGGTACACCTGCTGCATCAGCCTCTGGATCCGGTCTGTCAAGAGCAAGATGGAACTTGAAGTTAGGGAATTCCTTCTCGATTGCATGGTAGTCATCGAGGTAGAATGCCTCCTTAAGCGCACGCGCGCCATAGAAGAAGTTCACCTTGCGGTCTGTCTTCTCTGTCTTGAAGAGATGCATGATG
>JAZQEN010000091.1:0-10154 GCA_045539015.1 Candidatus Cryptobacteroides sp. | reverse complement strand
AATCTGCCCTACACTCAGGCAATATGTCATGCTTGGCGATGCCGCGGCCATGACCGACAATATCCCTGGAAACGATGATGACAGGTGGGTGTTTACAGAAGATAATCCTGGAAGGGAAATAGGCACGGCTGCAAATCTTGCTGCCACTGCCCGTGTCCTGAAAGGATTCAATGATACCCTGGCAGTTCATTGCGAGAACATAGCGAAGGAAATATTCGCGGTGACACCTGAAACCGGACCGGGAATGAAGCTTCATGCCGCAGCTGAGCTTTATATAACCACCGGCTCAGAAGAGTATCTTGATTATATCATTGCCAATTGGGATGCAGTGACCGGCAATGTGGAGAGAAACGGATGGTTCATGGCGCGTGTGGCCAAGTCTATGGAAACCAATAAGATGTATCGAAAACTGATTGCATCCTGGAAAAATGCGCTTTATGCATACAAGACAAAACTGGATGAACAGACAGCAGCTACGCCATATGGAGTGCCATATAGACCTGATATATGGGGAGCGGGATGGAGCATCCAGAACTTTGGATTCAATCACTATTTCCTGGTCGACGCATATCCTGAAATCTTCTCCGCTGATCCTGTGACAAATTCCATGAATTTCGTTCTGGGATGCCATCCTGGCTCCAACCAGGCATCATTCGCGTCTGGTGTCGGCGCAGAGTCAGCTACTGTCGGCTATGGACTGAACAGGGCCGACTGGTCATATATACCGGGAGGCGTGATTTCCGGAACAGCCCTGATAAGACCGGATTTTCCAGAACTCCTGGAATGGCCTTATCTCTGGCAGCAGACTGAATATGTGCTCGGCGGCGGCTCGTCGCACTATATGTTCCTCGTGCTTGCTGTCCGCGATATTTTGAAATAAAGGTCGTATCCGCAATGGCGGAGGAACCATTCGATGTCTCCCTCGTTGATTCTTGGCTGTTTCTTGAGGATTTCAGGAAGGTTGCTGTAGTTCTTCATGAACGCTTCAGTAAGCTCATGAGCCTTTTCAGGGTAGTACAGCAGGGCTTCGTTGACTGTGCCGAGCATTGCGAGATCGTCGATAGGATCTGCATTCGTGCGGAACTTCAGAGCCTCGATGCTGCGGGCCATCCTTCTTGACAGGCCCTTGATGCTGTCAGCCAGGGCAGGATCAGAGTCATATGTGATGACGATGACCTTTTGTGCAGCGCAGTCGGTTACAGGGACGTCAACTGTAAAGGCGAAGTCATATCCGTCATATTCATATGAAACTTCCTGACCGTTTACGGTAACCGATTCAGGTGCGGCTGAGGCTACAACCTTTACCTTGAAGTTCCTTTGGGCTGGCATGCCCTCATATGATCCTGTGCGCGGAGCTATAGTCACTGTCTGAGTATTGCCGTTCCAACTGTTTGAAAGCAGGGTAGTTGCATACTCGGTTGCGTAATTCTTGTCATTTCCGGCATCTTCATACATTGTGAAGCATCCGTCTCCGCCAGGGAATACAGTGACGTATATGTCCTCGTCGTTTCCGTTGAGGTTCTCGACCTCATCTCCATAGAACGGAAGTACCGCTCCGGCCTTTATATAGACTCCATACTCGTCAAGAGCGAAATGTCTGGTGACGGTCTTTCCTCCTTCGAGCATAGCTCCTGTGTGGAGCTCATACCAGTTTCCTTCAGGAAGCCATACTTCCATTGTCGCAAATCCGTTCTCTGCAGGCTTGGTTACAGGCGCGATGAGCATGTCGTCTCCAAACATATACTGGCTGCGGAAGTCATAGGCCTCCTGGCGCTCAGGATAATCATAGTATAGAGGACGGCAGAGCGCGATGCCCTCGTCATATCCCTTGCGGGCCATTGTATAAATGTATGGGGCCATTTCATAGCGCTGGCGCACTGTCTGACGGATTACATTGGTATACTCTTCTGCGAATACCCATGGCTCCTTGTTCAGGGTACCGCTCTTTGAACTGTGTGTACGCATCACAGGGCTGAATCCGCCGTACTGCAGCCATCTTGTATACATCTCAGGGTCGATGCTGTTTCCAAGATGTCCTCCGATGTCGTGACTCCAATATCCATAGAGGACGTTAGATGCAGTTGCAGTGAAATATGGCTGGAACTCGAGAGATTTCCATGTGATGGTGGCGTCGCCGGAGAAACCTACCTGATAGCGGTGGTTTCCGAGCCCGCCCCAGCGGTGGTAGAGCAGAGGGCGCTTGTCTCCGTGACGCTCCATGTCGCTGAAGTAGCAGTAGTTGATCCACCATGTGTTGTGAAGCTTGGTGAGCTTTGTGTCATATACATGCTGCTGCCAGTCAAGCCACCAGAAATCAACGCCTTCCTCCTGCATAGGATGCATCACCTGCTCGAACATATTGCTCATGAACTCCTTGTCGGAGTTGATCCAGTCGATGCGCTTTGTCCCTTCAGGATCCTTGCCGAGACTCTTTGCAAGGGCAGGGTAGCACTCCTCCCAATGATCGAATCCGTCAGCCGGATGCAGGTTGAGTGTAACCTTAAGTCCTTTATCCTTAAGAAATTCCATGAACTTCCGAGGGTTAGGGAAGAGACTCCTGTTCCATGTCCATCCTGTCCATCCGCCGCGTCCTGCATCTGTATAATGCCAGTCCATGTCAACCACGAGTACGTCAAGCGGAATGTCATATGCATGGAACTTGTCCACCAGCGTACGCATCTCCTTGTCGGTATATGCCCAGTAGCGTGACCACCAGTATCCGAAAGTGAAGCGTGGCGGCAGAGGCATTTTGCCTGCAAATACGGTAAAGTCCTTGAGAGCTGCTTTATAGTCATGTCCATATGCCATGAAATACCAGTCCTGGCACTGCTTGCTCTCTCTTTCCTTCACCCATGCCCATTCTGAATCATCGAAAAGATAGTTCTCAGACTCGTCGATGAGTGTCCATCCGTCCTTTGCAAGAATACCATCCTCGAACTGGCGGATCTCTCCCTTCTTCATATCCGACACCCATGTCTGGGTCTGAAGATCTCCGTCAAGGCCGTCGAGGGTGCGGAATGTTCCCTTTAGATTCTCCTTCTGCTTCATGCCCGGCTTCCATGTGAAGAATCCGTCTACAGCCTTGATTTCCAGGTTGTTCTTTGTGAACTTTCCTGTGCCTTTCTTATAAGTAAGGATCATTTTGGAAGTGGTGACCTGAACCTTTTTTCCGGCATTTGTCACCTCGTAGTCGACTTCCGGATAATCTCTTTCTGAAGCGACGAACGAAGGCAGGTCGGTGAATTTTCCATCCGGCTCCCACTCCAGACGGATCACTCCGTCAGTGACGACTGTGAATCTTACCTGATTGTCCTGATATGCGACATTGTCTGCGTTCTGTGCCGATAAGGTTGCTCCGGCCAGCGACATTACGCATATCGCGACAAGTCTGATGATATTATTCTTCATTTTGCAGAATTTGTCTTAGGTCAGTTCATTACCATATAGGCTTGACATTGTATCCCTCTTTCTTCAGCAGTGACAGGACTCCGTTATCTCCTGGTAGATGTCCGGCACCGACTACGAACATGGTAGGCGCATCCGGCATGATTTCCTTCATCTGGACGATCCAGTTCCTGTTTCTGCTGTATACCAGCTTCTCCATCTCTTCCGGCTCAGAGTCCTCCAGCATTATCTCCATCATCCCTTCAAGGTCCTGCTTGCGGTAGAGTTCAGTGAGTTCCAGGATCAACTTTTCGGTATCCTTTCCTTTTTCCGCCATTTCGAGAAGGTCCGCCGCCTGTTCTTCCAGAGGAGCATTATAGAGAAGTTCCACCTGGAAATCTATGCTTTCAAGTCCCTTTGTCTGCTTATTGTCCTTTTTTGCCATCTCCTGCATGGCGGAGTCGATGCCATTGGTGGCGTCAAATTCAGGATATACCTTCATGGCAATCATCACCTGCAGCATGGATGACACTACTACTGGCTTGAACATGTCGAAAGCCTTGATGCCTGCTCCCATAGACTGGGTCAGAAAGTCATCCAGAGTTTTCAGCTGCTCCTCTGTATATAGAGATGAAAGGGTCTGTCCCTTAGGCATTTTCATGTGTGGCATCATACGCAGCTGCGTCTTAGGTGAGTTCATCTCTTCGGAATCGACCTCTCCGTAGACCTGCTCGATAGCAGCATATGCCTTTTCGAATCCTGCGATGTTGTCACAGATGTCCTTCGAGGCTACATGATGAGTTCCCAGTATGTAAGAAGGTTTTTTCAGTCCGTTGCCTGATACTTTCCAGAGGATCTGTGCGTCTGTTGTGAATGCTCCTGCCAGGAAGGCGAGGAAGACCAATGTTCTTTTCATAGCCATGAATTATTGTTGTTCTTTGCGAATTTAGCGATTCTCGAGTTATCCGCAATGCCGTAAGTGAGAAATTTTATAGACGTCAATAAAAATTAATTTAGAAAAATTCTAAATAAGTTTTGGATTTTCAGCAAATGTCACTATATTTGCATCAGTGGAATTGATAAACATTAAAAGAATATAATCATGGCTGTAAAATTTTTCAGATGCCGTCATTGCGGCAATGTAATCGAAAAGATCGTTGATAAGAAAGTTCCCGTAGTATGCTGCGGTGAGAAGATGCAGGAGCTTGTTGCCAATACCGTTGATGCCAGCACAGAGAAACATGTGCCTGTAGTTACAAAGATTGACGACTGCACCATCAAGGTGGAAGTGGGCAGCGTCGCTCATCCTATGCTTCCGGAACATCACATCAGTTTCATTTATGTGGAAACTGAAAACGGTGGAATCCGTGTAGACCTTACCGATAAGCCTGAGGCTGTAATCTGCACCTGCGGTGCAAAACCGGTGGCAGTATATGAGTACTGCAATCTTCATGGCCTCTGGAAGACTGAACTTTAATCCTGTCCATACAACATAAACACTGATCAATATGTTAAGCACAAGATTACATAACGCCATCAACGCTCAGGTAAATGCCGAGCTGTGGTCTGCATATCTTTACCTCGCAATGTCTCTTGACGCTGAGGCCAAGGGATATAAAGGAGTCGCAAACTGGTTCTATATCCAGTTCCAGGAGGAGCAGGCTCATGCACGTATCTTCATGAACTACCTCAATTCGCGCGATGCAAAGGTGGAACTCCTTCCTGTCGAGGCCGTTCCTTCAACCTGGGAATCCGTTCTTGAGATGTTCAAGCAGACTCTTGAGCACGAGAAGAAGGTGACATCTCTTATTCAGAATCTCGTCGCCATCGCCAAGGAAGACAAGGACTATGCATCGGAGAACCGTCTCATATGGTTCATCGACGAGCAGATCGAGGAGGAAGAGTCAGCTCGCGACATGATCTTCAATCTCGAAGCAGTGGAGGGTAACAAGTATGGTATGTATATGCTTGACAAGGAACTTGCGGCACGTGTGTATAATGTTCCTTCTCCACTTGCTACAGCGTAGCGGTAACAGGAAAATTATGATTGAATCCCAGTCGGAAATAGCCCGATTGGGATTCTTTTTTGCATAATTCTCTGGAAAATAATACCTTTGCAGGTCGGACCTGTCCTTATTAAGTGCAATCTTAACCCGCTAAATACCTATGATTAAATTGAGAGTCGCGGCGGTTCTTGCCGTCATGTTGTCATGCATTACTGCTCATGCCGACTATCCGGCTGCAGATATCGCTGCTGCAAGTCAGCCTGAAGTGCGGAATAACTGGGGTGCAAAGATGAAGGCCTCCGGATTTCATCTGGGTGTAGACCTGCAGACAAAATATGTCTGGCGTGGTATGGAGATGCTGACCAGCAATTCGGCACCAGTCCTTTTCCCCCAGGTCAATTATCAGTATGAGGGCCTGTATGTCTACGCGATGGGAGGGTATGCATTGAACGGAACTTATGCAGAGGTCGATCTAGGTGTAAGCTATACATGGAAATGGCTTACCGTCGGCATCAACGACTATTACTATCCTACTGTCAATTCTCCGGCAGACAGATATTTCAATTTCAGAAATGCTGATACTGGCCACTGGCTCGAGGGAGTGATAACGGTTGCTCCTGAGAATCTGCCTTTCCACGTCACGGTATCCAACTTCTTCTATGGCGCAGACAAGACCCCTGAAGGAAAGCAGGCATATTCGACATATGTAGAGCTTGGAACGTACTATGATTTTCTCGACAGCAACAGACTGGCCTTGAATGTGGGTGCTGCATGCAACAAGAGCTGCTACAACGCATATAGTACAGGTTTCAGTGTGTGTAACGTGGAACTGAAATATACCTACAGCCTGACATTCAGGAACGGATGGACCTTACCTCTGAATGTAGCTTATATAATAAATCCGTTCAGAGAGAAAGGCTTCATTAACTTTTCAACTTCCTTCATGTTCTGATCTTGCCGATGAATGCTGTTATAATGGCTGCGGGTACCGCCTCCAGATTTGTACCCCTCTCGTTGGAAAAGCCCAAGGGACTGCTTGATGTCAAGGGTGAGGTTCTGATTGAACGTCAGATACGTCAGCTCAAGGAGGCTGGTATACATGATATAGTAGTGGTGGTCGGATATAAGGCCGAGCAGTTTTATTATCTCAAGGAAAAGCATGGTGTCCGCATTGTTCTGAACGATGAGTATGATGTGTGCAACAATACGTCATCTATCATAAGGGTAGCAGACTTTCTTGAAGATACATTCATCTGTTCATCAGATAATTACTTTACGGAAAACGTTTTTGCGCAGAAGCCGGATCAAAGCTTGTATTCCGCTTTGTATGCAGAAGGCAAGACTAATGAATATTGCCTGGAGACAGATGATGAAGATAATATTGTCGGGGTTACCGTGGGTGGTTCGGATTCATGGTATATGGTGGGCTATGCCTATTTTACCAAGGAGTTCTCAAAACGTTTCCGTGAGATACTGATAGCTGAATATCATAAGGAGGAAACCCGCAATGGCTACTGGGAGGATCTCTACTGCAGGTACATGGATGAACTTCCCAAAATGAGGATCCGCCGATATGACGCACATGAAATAGAGGAGTTCGATTCACTGGAGGAACTCAGGGAATTTGATGAATCTTATGTGGAGAATACAGGATCAGCCATTATTGAGAATATCTGTTCGGAACTTGGTTGCCGTCAAGGCGAAATCCGCGAGCTTAAGCCTTGCCGAAAGGGGAGCAAGGTCCCATATTTCGAGTTCCTGTGCACAAAGTATGGCAAACGATATCGGTACGATGTGTCCAGGAAGGACATTGTGCAGAATATATATGACAGGGAACACCTTCTGGGACATCTTGCAGTGATATTCCCTGGTTCGGAGGTCGGAGATGCCCGTATATCCCAGATCGGAGGCATGAGCAACAAGAACTTCAAGGTTACCTTGGGCGATCGGGATTATGTCCTTCGTGTTCCGGGAAACGGATCGGAGGGAATGGTGAACAGGGCCAATGAGTATTACAATGCCATGGCGGCATGCCGGATGGGCGTCACCCCGCAGGTACGCTATTTCAATCCGGAAAGCGGAGTCAAGCTTACTGATCTCATTCAGGATGCGGAGACTCTTACTGCTGAAACAATTCAGGATGGCGGGAATATGAAGAAGGTCGCACATGTCCTCAAGGCTGTCCACACTTCTGCAGAGCACCTTGTAAATGAGTTCAATGTCTTCCGGGAAATAGAAAAATATGACAAGCTTATAGAACGCTACGGGGCACGCATGTATCCCGGTTGGGAGGATGTGCATGCAGCTGTCATGAAGCTTGAACCCTATCTTGAGGAACTTGGAACAGAGCTGTGCCCATGCCACAATGACACCCTCTATGAAAATTTCATAAAGGACAAGGATGGTAACATCTACCTTATAGACTGGGAATATTCGGGCATGAATGACCCGATGGCTGACTTTGCCGCGTTGTTTGTCGAGGCGTCTTTCAGTGATGAAAACAAATACACGGTCCTGTCAGAGTATTTTGATGGATGTATACCTGAAAATGCTTTCAGCAAAGTGCTGTGCTACACTATATTATGGGATTATCTCTGGTCTCAGTGGACTGTGATAAAGGAGGCGAACGGAGATGATTTCGGAACTTATGGAATTGACAGGTTCATCAGGGCCGTAGATAATTTAAAGATATTGAATGATGGAGAATTCTAAAGGATTGAAAGGACGCGTGGATTGGGTGACGACCCTTGTGCCGTTCGGAATCGTACTGGCTCTCATGGCTGTGTTTATGATAGCTCCCGAGCAGTCAAAGCTCTTTGTGGATATGCTGCGTGGCTTTTTCGGCGATACCTGCGGTCTGTATTATGCGGTTTTCGGCGTCGTTGTGCTGCTCCTTACTGTCTATATCGCTCTTTCCAAGTATGGAAAGATAAGGTTGGGTGACCAGGACAAGCCTCAGCATAGTAATTTTGCCTGGGGAACCATGATATTCACCTCCACCATGGCAGCTGATATCCTTTTCTACTCGCTCTGCGAGTGGGCACTCTATGGAGGAGAGACTCATATTGCCAACATGGGTGGGCTTCAGGTGTGGGCTCCGACCTATACGCTTTTTCATTGGGGACCTATAGCGTGGTGCTTTTATGTGATCCTCGCGGTTGCATTCGGATTCATGATACATGTCCGCAAGCGTGAGCGCCAGCGCTTCTCTGAGGCGTGCCGTCCTATTCTCAAGCATCGTGTTGACGGTTTCTGGGGCAAGGTGATAGACATTACAGCCATATTTGCAATCGTATGTGCAACAGCAACAACCTTCTCGCTCGCTACGCCTTTGTTATCCAAGAGCATATCCGTCCTTACAGGAATTCCTGACGGAGTGTCTCTGACAATCATGATCCTGCTTCTTATCTGCGCTATATATACCCTTGCGGTCTGGTTCGGAATCGACGGCATTTCCAAGCTGGCTTCATATTGTGCATACCTTTTCTTCGGCCTCCTTTTCTATTTCCTTTTCCTGGGAGGAGAGACCAGATACATTCTGGAAACCGGATTCCAGTCGCTAGGTAACATGACGCAGAATTTCATCGGAATGGCGACCTATATGGACCCGATGAGAGAGACGATGTTTCCTCAGAACTGGACCATTTACTATTGGGCGTACTGGATCGTGTGGTGTTGTGCTACTCCGTTCTTCATCGCTATCATAAGCAAAGGCCGTACGATCAGGAACGTGGTGTGGGGTACTTACGGATGGGGTCTTGCAGGTACATTCATGTCCTTTATCATACTCGGTAATTATGGACTGGCCCAGCAGATGAAGCACGGTCTTGATGTTGTCGGTGCCATCAATGATGTGGGTATGTATGATGCGATACTGAAGATTTTCGATACGTTGCCACTTCCATGGCTTGCCTTGATACTGCTTGTGATAGCAATGATCGCATTCTATAGCACAACCATAGACGGTATTACATACGTCGCATCATCGTATTCATACAAGCGTCTGCATCTTGAGGAGGAGCCGGACCGCAAGATCAGGACATTCTGGAGCATTATCCTGATCCTGTTCCCGATTGCATTGCTGTTTGCGGAGAATACCCTGTATAGTCTGCAGTCAGTTACAATTATTGCTGCTTTCCCTATTGTGATATTGTCCATCCTCATAACTGCAAGCTTCTTCAAGGATGCCAACAAGTATCTGAAAGGGGAATGATGCTTAATATTTTGTAAAATAAATATTAATTGCTATATTTGCAGCCCATTTTGGTGGATTGAGTCCTCTGAGATGGGCGCAAATTATTATTAAACAATTAATTACAAACAAAAATGCTTAAACAGTACGAAACCGTTTTCATTGCAACTCCCGTTTTGTCTGATGCTCAGATGAAGGAAGCGGTCGCAAAGTACACTAACTACCTCAAGGAGCGTGGTGCAGAGATTGTGTACGAAGAGGACTGGGGCCTTAAGCAGCTTGCTTACCCGATCCAGAAGAAGACAACAGGATTCTATTATCTTATCGAGTTCAAGGCTGAGCCTTCACTCATCGCAAGACTCGAGACTCAGTATCGTCGCGACGAGAGAATCATGAGATTCCTCACTTTCGCTATGGACAAGCACGCAGTAGCTTACGCTGAGAAGAGAAGAGCTAACAAACAGGCTAAATAAGGAGGACTAGAATTATGGCACAGAACAATGAAATCCGTTATCTTAACCCTCCTACAGTAGAGGTTAGAAAGAAGAAATACTGCCGTTTCAAGAAGGCAG
>JAZQEN010000090.1:0-56631 GCA_045539015.1 Candidatus Cryptobacteroides sp. | reverse complement strand
TATGCTGGCGCCTAAAGCGCTGACTGACAGCGCTTCGCTGAAACCTCGTGCTCCCCTTGGGGAGCACGAGGTTTGCGTAATACGTTGAGCATCAGAGAGATGGGCGCCAGGAGCAGTTTGGCGAAATATTTGAAAATGATGGTTCGACAATTTTAAAACGGACTGTTATGTTTTACAATTTTCTTTTTCCCCAGTATTTCAGAGGGAAGGGAGTTTCCTTTCTGATTCTTTTTCTCAGGATATTCTTCGGTATTCTTTTCATGATACATGGACTGGATAAGATGATGAATTTCGATCAGTTGTCCCAGACCTATCCAAGCGTCTTAGGATTCGGCAGCTACATGACGCTTATGGTCAGCATCTTCTGTGAATTCTGCTGCTCTGTCTTTTTGATTACCGGTCTCTTAGTGCGTATCACGGTGATTCCTATGATCATTTCCATGGCGGTTGCATTTTTCGATGTCCATGATGCCCTTCTCCCTGAGGGAGAACTCGCTCTTATATATCTCTGCCTTTTTCTTGCTCTGTATATTACCGGACCTGGCCGATATTCCATCGATTATCTTATTGATAAGAGATTCCAGAAAGATGTCAAAAATATCTGATCTGTCAATCTTACTTGCATGTGCCTGATTTATGTCAGTCAGGCACATTGTTTTTAACTGAAAATTACATAACTTTACAAAATCTGCATTTTATGCAACTGAGCTAAACTTACACTTATGTCACATCCAGTAGGTTATATATCCCAGATTATCGGTCCCGTTGTCGATGTGCATTTCGACATTTCTGATGATTCTGTTTTTCTCCCGGGAATTCATGAAGCTCTAACCGTCAGAAGAGATGACGGCAGGACATTGATCATAGAAGTATATCAGCATATCGGCGAAGATACGGTCCGTACAGTTGCAATGGACAGCACTGATGGACTGAGACGTGGAATGGAAGTACATTGTACCGGCGGTCCTATAACCATGCCGGTAGGCCCGCAGATACGTGGCCGTGTAATGAATGTAGTGGGAGAAACCATTGATGGAATGCGCAAACTGGATAGAGAAGGTGCATTTCCCATACATAGAGAGCCCCCTAAGTTTGAGGATCTCGCAACCTCGCAGGAGGTCCTGTACACCGGTATCAAGGTCATAGATCTTCTTGAACCGTATCTGAAAGGCGGTAAGATCGGACTCTTCGGTGGTGCTGGTGTCGGAAAGACCGTCCTCATAAAGGAGCTGATAAACAATATTGCCAAGAAACATAACGGATTTTCGGTTTTTGCAGGTGTGGGAGAGAGAACCCGTGAGGGAAATGACCTGTTGCGTGAGATGATAGAGTCAGGCGTGATCCGCTATGGGGAAGAATTCCTGAAAGGAATGGAAAATGGTGAGTGGGATCTTTCCAAGGTGGATTATGACCAGGTGCAGAAGTCTCAGGTTGCTATGGTCTTCGGTCAGATGAACGAGCCTCCTGGAGCAAGGTCTTCTGTTGCCCTTTCCGGACTTACAATGGCAGAGTCTTTCCGTGACAGCAGGAATGCCGACGGGCCTAAGGAGATTCTTTTCTTTATCGATAATATCTTCCGCTTCACGCAGGCCGGTTCGGAAGTTTCTGCGCTTCTTGGCCGTATGCCTTCTGCTGTGGGATATCAGCCTACATTGGCTACTGAGATGGGCCAGATGCAGGAGCGTATCACATCTACCAAGGATGGATCTATCACTTCGGTGCAGGCAGTTTATGTGCCTGCAGATGACCTTACCGACCCTGCTCCTGCAACTACTTTCAGCCATCTGGATGCAACAACCGTATTGAGCAGAAAGATAGCCGAGCTTGGTATATATCCGGCTGTCGATCCGCTCGAATCTACGTCCCGTATACTTGACCCGAATATTGTCGGAGAGGAACATTACAATACGGCTCAGCGCGTAAAGCAGATTCTGCAAAGGAACAAGGAACTGCAGGATATAATTTCCATCCTCGGAATGGATGAGCTTTCCGATGAGGATAAACTGACTGTGAACCGCGCACGTAAGGTCCAGAGATTTCTGTCGCAGCCTTTCGCTGTTGCCGAGCAGTTTACTGGAGTTCCGGGTGTCATGGTGTCAATAGAAGATACCATACGTGGATTCAAGCTGATTATGGATGGAGAGGTGGATGATATCCCTGAACAGGCATTCCTTAATGTCGGAACCATAGAGGAGGCAATAAAGAAGGGAGAAGAAATGCTTGCTGCCTTGTCCGGAAAATGATATGAAATCTCAGAATATCATATCGCTTAAGGTCCTGACACCGGAAAACATCATCTGCGATAAGATGGTGGAGAAGGTGTCGTTGCCTGGAGCTATGGGACGTTTCATGATATTGAAGAACCATGCCCCTATTATCTCGTCTCTTGAAAAGGGGGCGATAGTTTATGTGGCGGAGGGTCATGAACAGCGTCTGGAGATAAATTCTGGATTCGTTGAAGTTCTTGATAATAAAGTTGTTGTGTGTGCTGAGGTATGAGGTGGGCGAGTGTCATAATCTCTTTCATGCTGATGTCTGCATGTGCCTTTACCGGTCATGCGGCAGAGGACGGTCCGATCCATGAGGAGGGACCGGCAGAACAGGTGGATGTCGCTGAACTGGTCTTCGGGCATATCGGTGATTCATATGGATGGCACATCACGAGCTGGAAAGGCAAGCATGTAACCATACCTCTTCCTTGTATCGTCCACAGCAGCACAGGCTGGCATGTGTTCATGTCTTCAAGACTGGAACATGGCGGCATTTATGAGGGATTGTACCTCTCGGAGGAGAACAAGATAATGGAGATCATGCCGGACGGAACGATAGAAAGGCCGTTCGATATCTCCATAACCAAAAATGTGGCATCGTTGATCTTTTCTGCCATTCTGTTGATTGTAATCGTTCTTTCAACTGCCAGGTGGTATAAGAAACATGATGCTGTAAAGGAGGGGGCGCCGAAAGGATTCAGGGGGCTGATGGAACTGATGGTCATGATGGTGACGGATGATCTTATCAAGCCTTCCATAGGGGAAAAATACTACAGGAAGTATGCTCCATACCTTCTGACCGTATTCTTCTTCATCTTCCTCAGCAATCTGCTTGGCATTGTCCCTTTCTTCCCGGGAGGAGCCAATGTTACGGGTAACATTGCTGTGACTATGGTGTTGGCCTTGTTCACTTTCTTCATGGTGAACCTGTTTGCCGACAAGCATTACTGGAAGGAAATATTGTGGCCGGATGCTCCGATATTCTTGAAGTTTCCTCTTCCGATAATGCAGATTATTGAGATTTTTGGAATGATATCGAAGCCGTTCTCGCTGATGGTCAGGCTGTTTGCAAATATTCTGGCCGGGCATGCGATGATTCTGGGACTGGTCGCAGTGATTTTTGTCACAGCGAAGCTTGGCCCTGTAATCAACGGCTCGATGACTGTAATTACAATGATATTCGGAGTGTTCATGGACTGTCTGGAGCTGCTGGTGGCATTCATCCAGGCCTATGTATTCACGATGCTTTCATCCGTGTTCATAGGTATGTCCCGTCATGAGGAGGAACACCCGGCTGCATGAATGAACAACAATAAACTATAAACAATAAAACTATGTTACTATCAGCTGTTTTACTTCAGGTCACAAGCGCAATCGCTTGGGGAAAGATTGCAGGAGCTCTTGGAGCTGCCGTTGCTGCTATTGCTGCTGCATGGGGAATCGGTAAAATCGGTAAGTCTGCAATGGATGCCATTGCGCGTCAGCCGGAGTCAGCAGGAAACATCCGTTCTGCGATGCTCATCATCGGAGCCCTCGTGGAAGGTGCCTGCCTTTTTGCAATTATCGCCTGCCTCCTTTCAATCGTGATGTAATCTGTTCCTGCGATGGATTTGATGATGCCAGATAGTGGTCTCCTTTTCTGGATGACCATAATCTTTGCTCTCGTCTTCTTCATTCTGGCCAAGTTCGGTTTCCCGATCATTACCTCGATGGTGGAGAAGCGTAACAAGCGTATCGCTGATTCGCTTGAGGCGGCGCGTGTGGCAGAGGAGGCACTTGCAGGGCTTAAGCAGGAAAAGGAGAAGATTCTGGCGGAGACAAGGTCTGAGCAGTCCCGGATGCTTAAGGAGGCTGCTGACGAGCGTAATGCCATGATTGCGAAGGCTCAAGAGGATGCGCACGCAGAAGCTCAGAAAATCCTGGATGACGCACGCCGGCAGATCAGCGAAGAGAAGGATACGGCTCTGAAGGAAATCCGCAATGAAATGGCTGATATGTCGTTGGCCATAGCTGAGAAGATTTTGCGGAAGGAACTCTCCGAAGATGGTGCTCAAAAGGAATACGCCGAAAAACTGGCAGATGAATTATGAATCAGGGAGTCATAGCTGCAAGGTATGCAAAGGCACTGCTGAGGTATGTGCAGGAAGTGGAGACCGGGGATGGAACGTATTCCCAGGTCAGCATTCTTGTGCAGAAGATGCAGGCTGTGTCCAGACTTTACAGCTATGTGTGCAGGCATCCCGAGGTCCAGGCAGAACAGAAGATCGAACTGATGAATGCTGCTCTGGAAGAGCCGTTATCTCCTGCGCTTCAGCAGTTTACCAGGATGGTATATGCCAACGGCCGCATGGATTGTTTCCAGAGAATGCTTTATTCATTCCTGGACCAGTATCGTCAGGCGAACGGCATTAAGGTAGGTAGCCTTGTTTCTGCCGTCCATGTGGACGGGTTGAGAGAGCGGATAGAGACGATGCTTTGTGAGAGAACGGGAGCAGATGTGCGTCTTGAAGAGTATGAACGTCCGGATCTGCTGGGTGGATTCATTCTGGAGATAGACGGACTCAGGTTTGATGCCAGTGTGCGGGAACAGCTTGACCGCATGCGGCGCGAATTGATTGAAAAGAACAGCAGGATCGTATAATCCTGCACAAAGATTAAAAGAAAGACATGTCAGATCAGATACGTCCAAGTGAAATATCAGAGGTCCTGTTGGCCAAACTGCAGGAAATCGATACCGATCCTCGTTTCGAGGAGGTCGGTGAGGTCCTGCAGGTCAGCGACGGAGTCATCAGGATACACGGCTTGCTGAAGGCGGAGGCCGGAGAACTCCTTGAGTTTGATGAGGGCATCAAGGCTGTGGTCATGAACCTTGAGGAAGATAATGTAGGAGCCGTGCTTCTGGGTCCTACAGAGAAGATCAAGGAGGGAATGACCGTGAAACGTACCGGAAGGATCGCTTCGCTGAATGTCGGCGAGGGAATGGTCGGTCGTGTGGTGAATCCTCTTGGCGAACCTCTTGATGGTAAGGGGATTATCGAGGGGACATTGCATGAAATGCCGCTTGAGAGAAAGGCTCCGGGTGTGATTTTCCGTCAGCCGGTGACTCAGCCGCTTCAGACAGGTCTCAAGTCCATCGATTCGATGATTCCGATAGGACGTGGACAGCGAGAGCTTATCATCGGCGACCGTCAGACGGGCAAGACCGCCATAGCTGTAGATACCATCATCAATCAGCGTGCTGCCTATGAGGCCGGAGATCCGGTGTACTGTATATATGTGGCTGTAGGTCAGAAAGGTTCAACCATAGCAAGCCTAGTCCAGACGTTGAAGGAGAAGGGTGCGATGGACTATACCATCATTGTTGCTTCTACAGCTGCCGACCCGGCCGCACTCCGCTATTATGCTCCGTTCGCCGGAGCTGCCATCGGAGAATATTTCCGGGATACCGGACGCCATGCGCTTGTTGTTTATGATGATCTTTCAAAGCAGGCTGTGGCCTATCGTGAGGTCTCTCTGATTCTCCGCCGTCCGTCCGGTCGCGAAGCATATCCGGGAGATATCTTCTATCTCCATTCGCGACTTCTCGAAAGAGCTGCCAAGATCATTGGCCAGCAGGAAGTCGCAGAGAAGATGAATGACCTTCCGGCTTCATTGCAGGGCAAGGTCAAGGCCGGTGGCTCACTTACCGCACTGCCTATCATTGAAACTCAGGCTGGCGATGTGTCAGCATATATTCCTACCAATGTGATATCCATCACTGACGGTCAGATTTTCCTCGAGACAGACCTTTTCAACCAGGGTTTCAGGCCGGCTGTAAATGTCGGTATCTCAGTGTCCCGCGTAGGAGGAAGCGCCCAGCTCAAGAGCATGAAGAAGGTGGCGGGAACTCTGAAGATAGACCAGGCGCAGTATCGTGAGCTCGAGGCATTCTCAAAGTTCAGCAGTGATATGGATCCTATCACCATGATGGCGCTTGACAAAGGACGTAAGAACAACAGGCTCCTGATTCAGCCTCAGTATTCTCCGATGCCGGTAGGTGAGCAGGTTGCGCTGCTTTATTGCGGAGTCAAAGGTCTGCTTAAGGATCTCACTTTGGAGCAGGTGGATGATTTCCAGACGGCATTTCTCCAGAAGATGAGGGGATTCCATGCTGCTGATGTTCTGGAGCCGCTCTCCAAGGGCAAGACCGATCAGGAAATCTACGATATCATAGAAAAGGAAGCCGCCCTGATAGTTAATGGATTGGTAGGATAATGTCATCTCTGAAGGAAATAAAGAGCAGGATTGCTTCGGTAAAGAATACGCTGAAGATCACGTCGGCCATGAAGATGGTCGCGTCAGCGAAGCTGCATAAGGCGCAGACTGCCATCGGAGGCAAGCTGCCTTATGAGCAGCAGCTGTACCGTATCCTTGCAGGACTTCTTCAGGATGATGACCTGCTCAAGGCAATGCAGGGAAAACTGGGCTACACCAATCCGGACGGCCATTCTGCTATAGTTCTGGAAGATATTGGCCTGGATCAGCTTCCTGTAAAGGATGTATACAGCCGCATTGCCATTGTTGCATTTTCTTCCAACAGTTCTTTGTGTGGTTCATTCAATGTAAATGCCGTCAAGAAGTTCCATGAAACAGTCAGGCTGCTGGAAGGACAGGGATATGGAAAGGACGATGTGGATATATATGTCATCGGACGCAAGATGGCCGAGGCTGTAAGAAAATCAGGCTACCAGGTCAAGTCCGATCTCTCCGATCTTGCTGACAAGCCGTCTTATGATGCTGCATTCGATCTGGCGGCAGAGCTGGTTGACAGCTTTACATGTGGAGAAGTCTCTCAGGTTGTGCTTGTCTATAACCATTTCGCTTCCCCGGGTTCTCAGCCGTCAGTCAGAGAGAACTACCTTCCTTTGTCTCTGCACGAGATAGATAAGGGAGACCGACATGATCAGCCGACAGATTATATCCTTGAGCCCGATCCTATATCTCTGGTCAAGAGCCTTCTTCCGCAGGTCCTTCTGCTCAAACTCTACACTGTCATGCTCGATGCCAATGCTGCCGAGCATGCTGCCCGCACTCTCGCAATGCAGATTGCATCAGATAACGCACAGGACCTCATTGCCGAACTCACCCTGGCCTACAACAAAGGCCGCCAGCAGGAAATCACCGCCGAAATCCTCGACCTTGTCGGCGGCACCATGGCCTGATCTGTTGTTTTCCTGGCGCGTAATCAGTTTACAATCAGCATGTTGCTAAAAGTTCGTGCTCCCTAAAGGGAGCACGAACTTTCTGTAAGTCGTTAGCGCACAGTGTTTTGTGCGCCAGGCTATTTATGCCAACTTATGGATTGCGAGGCCGGAGCGGAGCTTCGGCTCGAACCATGTGGTCTTCGGTGGCATGATGTTGCCGGAGTCTGCGATGTCTACGAGCTGTTTCATCGAAACAGGGTAGAGGGCGAAGGCGACCTTCATCTCGCCGCTGTCTACGCGGCGTGAAAGTTCGCCGAGTCCGCGGATACCGCCGACGAAGTCGATTCTCTTGGATGTGCGGAGATCCTTGATACCGAGGATCTTGTCGAGTACGAGGTTCGAGAGGATGGTCACGTCGAGAACGCCTATAGGGTCGTTGTCGTCATAGCGGCCTTCCTTCGCCACGAGTGAATACCATTTGCCACCGAGATACATTGAGAACTCGTGGAGCTTTCCTGGCTTGTAGATCTCAGCACCTTCCTCTTTCACGTCGAAGTCCTTTGCCAGAGCCTCGAGAAGCTGCTCCTCTGTAAGACCGTTGAGGTCCTTCACCACGCGGTTGTAGTCGATGATCTTAAGCTGGCTGTCAGGGAATGCGACAGTCATGAAGTAGTTGTACTCCTCTTCTCCTGTGTGGTTTGGATTCTTGCCGCGGAGCTCCGCGCCCACGAGGGCTGCGGCAGCTGTACGGTGGTGACCGTCAGCAACGTAGAATGCAGGAATCTCTGCGAAGATCTCAGTGATGCGGTCGATGTCGGCCTGTTCGCTGATCACCCAGAAATGGTGTCCGAAGCCGTCCTCTGCAACGAAGTCGTACTCAGGCTCTCCGGCTACATACTTGGCTACGATTGCGTTTACCTCAGCATTGTCAGGATAAGCGAAGAATACAGGCTCGATATTGGCGTTCTGGATGCGGACGTGGATCATGCGGTCCTCTTCCTTGTCCTTACGGGTGAGCTCGTGCTTCTTGATTGCTCCTGAAGCATAGTCATCAGTATGAGCGCACATCACGAGTCCGTACTGTGTGCGTCCGTCCATTGTCTGTGCATATACATAGTAGTATGGCTTGTCATCCTGTACGAGCCAACCCTTCTCCTGCCATGCCTTGAAGTTCTCGACGGCCTTGTCATATGCAGGCTGGCTGTGTTCGTCTATGATAGGATCGAAATCGATTTCAGGCTTTGTGATGTGGAGGAGAGATTTCTCGCCTGCCTCTGCCTTTGCCTCTGCTGAGTTGAGGACATCATATGGCCTTGCTGCCACTTCCTCTACATATTGCTTTGGCGGACGTACCGCCGCAAATGGTCTGATCTTTACCATGGTGTATTAGATTTCTCCACTCGCTTCGCTCGGTCGAAATGACAAATTATGTGCTCGGTCGAAATGACAACCCTCATCTCGAGCGAAGTCGAGAGATCTTTTAAACTATTTATTCAACTGGAACTTGGTGCAACCTGTTGCGAAGTAATCGCAGATCTGCTGTGCAGCTGCGAGGCCTGCGTTGATGTTTGCCTCTGCAGTCTCCGCTCCCATCTTCTTAGGAGTAGCGAACACCTGCTTAGGGAACTTCTCGTTGAGCTCTGCCTGGATGGCAGCAGCGACGTCAGTCACATACTTCAGGTCAGGACGGTCAGCGAGCACCTTCACGAGTTCAGGCTCGTTGATCACTTCCTTGCGGGCAGTGTTGACGAGGCAGCCTCCCTTTGGCATCCTTGAAACGAGGTCATAGTTGATGGATCCGATTGTCGCAGGGATTGCAGGGATGTGGAGTGAAATGAAGTTGCACTGCTCGTACATCTGCTCGAGAGTCTCTGCAGGGGTAACGCCCTCGGCAATCATCTTCTCTGCAGGAACGAACGGATCGAATGCCATAACTTCCATTCCGAGAGCCTTTGCCTTCTCGGCAACGAGTCGGCCTACATTGCCATAAGCCTGGATACCTACCTTCTTGCCCTTGAGCTCCATGCCTGTGCCAGGAGTGAACTGGTTGCGTGACATGAAGATCATCATTGCGAGAGCGAGCTCGGCAACAGCGTTGGAGTTCTGGCCAGGAGTGTTCATTGCCACGATGCCTCTTTCTGTACATGCAGGGAGGTCGAGGTTGTCGAATCCTGCGCCTGCGCGTACGACGATCTTGAGCTTTGGAGCGGCTGCGATCACTTCTGCAGTCACCTTGTCAGAGCGCACGATCATTGCGTCGACATCGGCTACAGCTTCGAGGAGCTGTGACTTGTCTGTATATTTCTCAAGAAGAACTAGCTCATGGCCGGCACCTTCTGCTATCTGACGTATGCCGTTTACCGCAGCTGCTGCGAACGGCTTTTCGGTTGCTACTAATATTTTCATTGGTTATAAATAATTATGTTATAGATTTCTCCACTCGCTTCGCTCGGTCGAAATGACAGATGGCACGCTCGGTCGAAATGACAGATGGCACGCTCGGTCGAAATGACAGTTGTTCGCTCGGTCGAAATGACAGCCCTCATCTCGAGCGAAGTCGAGATATCTATTTATGAAGCTGTTCGAATTCCTTCATGCAGTCTACGAGGGCCTGAACGCTCTCGAGCGGGCATGCGTTGTAGATCGAAGCGCGGAATCCGCCAACTGACCTGTGGCCCTTGATACCTGTCATTCCCTTCTCCTTTGCAAATGCCATGAACTCGTCCTGGAGGTTTTCATATCCCTCTGCCATAACGAAACATACATTCATGAGCGAGCGGTCCTCGACAGCTGCAGTGCCCTTGAAGAGAGGGTTGCGGTCGATCTCAGCATAAAGCAGGGCGGCCTTCTCCTTGTTGATCTTGTAGATGGCCTCGACTCCACCGAGCTCCTTGAGCCACTTGAGGGTCTCGTTCATGACGAAGATAGAGAATACAGGAGGAGTATTGAACATCGAAGCTCCGTCGATGTGTGTGCGGAGGTCGAGCATTGTAGGGATGTAGCGGCTCACCTTTCCGAGGAGGTCCTTCTTCACGATGAAGAATGTAACGCCTGCAGGGCCTACGTTCTTCTGTGCACCACCGTAGATCATAGCATATTTGGTCACGTCTACAGGACGGCTCATGATGTCTGACGACATGTCTGCGATGAGTGGAACAGGTGAGTCCATGTCCTCGTGGATCTCAGTACCGTAGATGGTGTTGTTTGTGGTGATGTGGAAGTAGTCTACATCTGTAGGGATCTCGTAACCCTTTGGAATATAGTTGAATACTGTGTCGGCTGAAGAAGCGACTGCATATGCGTTGCCAAGTCCCTTTGCCTCCTTGAGGGCCTTCTTTGCCCATACGCCTGTCTCAAGGTATGCTGCCTTGTTTTCGAGGAAGTTCATTGCCACATAGAGGAAGCCCATGCTTGCTCCGCCGCCGAGGAAGAGGATTTCGTAGTCCTCCGGGATGTTGAGGAGCTCTCTCCAGAGGGCGCGGCATTCGTCCATCACAGCGTCCCACTCCTTGGTTCTGTGTGAGATGGAGATTACAGGAATGCCTGTTCCCTTGAAGTCCTTCAAAGCTTCGATAGCGTTGTCGATAGCCTGCTGTGGCAGAACGCATGGTCCTGCTGTGAAATTATGAACCTTTTTCATTGTTTTGTGTTGTTTTGTTTCCTTATGTGTGGTTTTCGGTTACAAAATGTAATTGAAAACCATCCGAAAGATAATGATTTATTTTAGAATGCGTGCCTTATGTCGGTATTTTTTTCGCAATAGTGGCATTTGAGTGATATTTCGTCACCGGTGGATTCTGTTGTGAACCAGGTCTTGATAGGCTGGTGGTTGGTTACGCATTTAGGATTCCTGCACTTTGCAATGCCGATGACTTCAGCAGGAGTTTCGAGCTTTTTCTTCTCCACTACCTTGAAGTCGCGGATCACATTGACAGTCGCCTTAGGTGCTATGAGGGCCAGTTTA
Organism: Candidatus Cryptobacteroides sp.; assembly: GCA_045539015.1. GTDB lineage: Bacteria > Bacteroidota > Bacteroidia > Bacteroidales > UBA932 > Cryptobacteroides. Next base: position 45,214 of record JAZQEN010000090.1, on the reverse strand, counting down.
TTGAGCTCCTCATCTTCGAAGAACTTGTCGGCTATCTTGATGATGCCCTTTTTGCCCTGAGCCTTGCTGGCGAGGTTGATACCTATTGTGATCTGGTTCTCTATGTCCTTGAGTCCTAGGAGGTCAAGTGCCTTATATACATTTTCCGCAGGGATGTGGTCCAGTACGGTACCGTTCTCCAATGCGCTTACTACTAATTCTTTTCTAGTCATAATGAAATAGATTTCTCCACTCGCTTCGCTCGGTCGAAATGACAAGTTGTATGCTCGGTCGAAATGACAAGTTGTCATCTCGAGCGAAGTCGAGAGATCTGTTTAACGATAACCGAGCAGGTATGAAATGATTGCCATGCGGACGTAGAGACCGTTCTCCGCCTGCTTGAAATAATATGCATATGGGGTCTCGTCCACATCCTGATTGATCTCAGTCACGCGTGGAAGCGGATGCAGGATCTTCATGTTCTCCTTTACAGCTCCCAGCATCGATGCGTTCAGAGTATATACATCCTTTACCCGCTCATATTCCATGAGATCCGTGAATCTCTCCTGCTGAACTCGTGTCATATAGAGGATGTCACAGTCGTTGAGGTGTTCCTCAAGCGATGTGGTCTCAATGTATTCGATGCCCTTCTCATCAAGGAAGTCCTTGTATTCCTTAGGCATCTTGAGTTCCTCGGGTGCGGTGAAGATGAACTTAGGATTGAAGTGTGACATGGCCTGAAGGAGGGAGTGGGTGGTGCGGCCGTATTTCAGGTCGCCAACCATGTTGATTGTCAGTCCTTCAAGCTTTCCTTGTGTCTGGAGGATTGAATAAAGGTCTAGCAGAGTCTGCGAAGGGTGCTGGTTCGCACCGTCTCCGGCGTTGACGACAGGAACAGTAGCGACTTCGGATGCGTAGCGCGAACTTCCTTCAAGAGGATGGCGCATCACGATCATGTCGACATAATTGTTCACCATCTTGATGGTGTCCTTCAGTGTCTCGCCCTTGCTTTGGCTGGTGTTGCTGGCATCCGAGAATCCGATGACCTTGGCTCCAAGACGGTTGATTGCAGTCTCGAAACTGAGTCTTGTCCTAGTCGAAGGCTCAAAGAAAAGGCTTGCGATCACCTTGCCTTCGAGGAACTTCTGCTCCCTGTTCTGTTCGAACTCCTTTGCTGTTTCCAGCACGTGCAGGATCTCTTCCTTTGTGAAATCCCGAATTGAAATTAAACTTTTGGCCATATGTCGAATGTTAATCTATATTTCCTCTATGTTGCAGCCTTCTACATCGTTCATCCTGTCCATGAATGCGTCCACGAGTGAAAGCCTTACGCTGGTGTCCATGCTGCATTCCATGTCGAACTTCTGGTTCTTCTGCTCCAGCCCCATGTCCTTGAAAACCTTCATCACATTGTTCATGCTCATGTAGCCGAAACGGACACGATACATCTTCGATGCGATCTTCTCCACTATCTCGGCATTGGCAATGGCGTCTGCTGTAGCGGTCTTGTATGCTCTGATAAGGCCCGGGATGCCCAGCTTTATGCCTCCGAAATAGCGGACGACCACCACGAGAATGTCGCTCAGCCCGTTGGAGTCTATCTGGCCGAGGACCGGCCTGCCGGACGATCCTGACGGCTCGCCGTCATCGTTGGCGCGGAACTTATCTCCCAGATAACCAAGCCGGTAGGCATATACATGATGCCTCGCGTCGTAGTACTCCTTCTTGAGTGCTGCGACGATTTCCTTGACTTCTTCTTCTGTTTCAACGGGATAGGCATGGGCAATGAATCGGCTTCCATTGTCCTTGAACAGGCCTCTTGATTCTGAGGCGATGCTCTTGTAAGAATCTCGGATTTGAGTGTTCTCCATACCGAAAACCAAATATAGTCATTTCCTCGAAATAAATGAAATTTTTTTCTGAATTGGCGCTGTACAGGAAAAATTTATTAACTTTGACTTCGCTTCCGGTGCTGCTGGAGGCTATTTTTGACCCATGAACTATTCTAACTGTCTATGATACTGAAATATAAAGTTTCTCTTCCCGGCATCAAGGGATTTGCGCGAGTGTATGAGGTAAAGGGCACATCGTCCCTTTATAGCCTTCATAAACAGATGAGGGCGGATATGGATTTTCCGCAGGATCAGGTTGTGCTCTTCAAGTCGTTCGACGCAAAGGGCGATGTAGTGGCAAGATATAGTGTTTTTCAGGATTTCGGTTTCGGAACCATCGATGCTGTTACTGCAGAGCAGTGCCACAAAAGAGGCGAAGACAAGTTCATATATTTCTACGATACTACCAATGTCAAGAGCGTCATAGTGACATTTGAAGGTGAAGGCGAGGAGAGGCGTAATGTCATATATCCGTTGCTTGTTGAGTCAAAGGGCCCGAATCCAATAGATTTTGAGAACGGCTATGTTGCGTTCGAGGACCTTCCTGACGACAAGAAGAAGGATCCGGATGATGAGGATTTCGAGGACGATGATTTTGATGACGATGAGGAGGATGTGGACGACGAGAGAGAGGAGATCTACGGCGACGACGAGGACTGATAATACTGGATCAATACAATTAGAAACTGTTTAAAAATTATCCAATAAATTTGTTAAGCATGATTTTACAGAAAGCAAGTTGAACCATTGATTCGGCAGTGTCGGCATGATACTCATAGTCAATTGTGAGCATTCTGAAGTTTTCCAGCCAGGCGAATGACCTTTCACCTATCCACCGCTTGGGGATAACCTTAAATATTGATTGGTACTCATAAAGTTACGAAATGTGCTTCAATTAACCTGCTGATTTTCAATATATTACACGTTTATATAACATTATTTTTCAATAAATTTATACAACTTCTTATGGCACTTGAACTTAATCATGGAGAATCTATTCTTCGCCAGAATATGGGAACATATAAAGGCAGTGGATTCTTAGGAACAAAGAATGGTACATTTTACCTCACCAACCAGCGGCTGATATTTGCTACAGCGTCCAAATCTGTCTCTTTCTGGTTGACCCCGGCGGCACAGTTTATCCCGGGATCAACGGTTGTATGGGAGATTCCTCTTGAAAAAATCACCAGTTTCGGTAAACAGCCGAAGAAGATCAACAGCTGGTCTTACGTAATTACTCCTGATGAGACATATTTTGTAGGCTTTATGTCCAATGACTGGTTGACGTATATTCATGATGCTGTGAAGAGCCTCGGTAAAAATGTCGTGGTTGATGGTAAGAACTATGTGGTTCAGTAGATTTTGAGGAAGTTGATGATCATACTGGGCCCGACGGCTGTAGGCAAGACCGACTACAGCATTGATGTTGCGCTCAGATATGGTTCCCCGATAATTTCCTGCGATTCCCGTCAGATATATAAGGAAATGACGATAGGCACGGCGGTGCCGTCTGCTGAGCAGCTTGCAGCTGTTCAGCATTATTTTATCCATTCCCATACGGTGACGGAGCTATATACCGCAGGAAAGTATGAACTGGAAGCCCTGGAGCTGATCAACCGACTCTTTGACGAGGGACATGAAACCCTGGTAATGGCAGGCGGCTCGGGCTTCTATGTAGATGCATTGGTAAACGGACTGGATGATTTCCCATCGGCTGATCTGGCGCTCCGCAATGAGCTCATGGCGAGGTTGAAGGAAGAGGGGGTTGAGTCTCTCCGAATGGAGCTGAAAGCCTTGGACCCGGAGAGTTATGCGACAATAGATATTGCCAACGGTCAGCGTGTGGTGCGCGCTCTCGAAGTGTGTCTCATGACGGGAAAACCATTCTCATCTTTCAAGACGTCTTCCCGCAAATCTCGAGATTTTGAAATAGAGAAAATAGGATTGATGCGTCCTCGTGATGTTCTGTATGACCGTGTCAACAGACGTGTGGTTCAGATGGTGGATGACGGACTGGTAGATGAGGTGAAATCTCTTCAGCAGTACCGGGACCTGGCGGCACTTCAGACAGTCGGTTACAAGGAAATCTTCGATTGGCTTGATTATGAGGCCGGATTGGTAAGCATGGAGGGTTGGGGACCGACGTCCCCAGGGGACGGTCCCGTGACCAGCTTGGATCGCGCTGTTGAGCTTATTCAGCGCAATACCCGTCATTATGCAAAGAGGCAGCTTTCTTACTGGGGCCGCGACAAGGATATCAGATGGATTGAATTATAAGTTAAAATCAGATAGTATGAAAACTCCAGAATTGATGAGGGTCTGCTATGGTGGGCTGACCCTTATGGTTCCAGAAGTGTGGAATGTTGAAACTGAGACTTATGTTGAACCGGATGGCCGTGAATGTGCCATGATAGACATTTCAGCGGCGGATGGAGATCCGAGGTCTGTAGTCATCAGCTATGGCCCTATGCCGGAAGGGTCGAATGCCCTTATCGAGGCGGAAGGCACCTATGAGGACCTTATCGGCGAGATCGGTCCGTCTGCGGATGAAGATCCTATCTGTGAATATGACTTCCTGGGAACGACAGGCTATGGCTTTGAGGTTCCGACGGAGGATAATCTTGCGTGCAATTTCATATGTGCCGCAATAGACCAGCCTTCTGACAAGGCTGCCAGATGCAAGCTGTTCACAATCCTGACTACAGCTCAGTCATACGAGGATATCGATGACCTGCTGGACCTTATAGAAGAAAATATATCATTGCAGTAGGCTTCCGGAATATCCGTAACAGTCAGTCCGCATTCAGTTCCTGAATAGCGGACTTTTTTTAGCTCTGATTCATCGCTTTAAAAATTTATAAGACTATTACTTGTTATTTTGAAAAATATCCATACCTTTGCATTTGCGTGCACGTGCACTCAAATGAATAACAACTTTTTTTACACATACTAGTATAATGAAAAAGAAAATCACAATCATCGGAGCAGGCATGATGGGCTCGGCTCTGGCATTTCCGGCTGCAGAAAATGGCCATGAAGTGCATATCGTAGGAACGTGTCTTGATGATGAGATCATTGACGGTTATATCGCAACCGGAAAACACGAGAAATTTAGTCGTCCATTCCCTGAAAATGTGCAGTATCATTATTTCAAGGATTGGAAGGACGTGGTCAAAGGATCGGATTTCGTCATCGGAGGAGTTTCTTCATTCGGAGTGGACTGGTTCCTTGAGGAAATTCTCACTCAGCTTGATCCGGATATCCCGGTTCTTTCAGTGACCAAGGGTCTGAGAGCTACTGAGGATGGTACCCTTCTTTCATATCCCGGATTCTGGGAGAGCGAGCTTGCCAAGCGTGGCATAAACAGGACGATATGTGCAGTCGGAGGGCCATGTACGTCGTATGAACTCGTCTTCATGGACCCTACCGAGGTGGGCTTCTGCGGTAAGGATAGCGATGCTCTCCGCATGATGAAGGAGGCAATGGCTCGCCCATACTATCATATATCGCTCACAAATGATGTGATAGGACTTGAAAGCGCTGTAGCTCTCAAGAACGCTTATGCCATGGCGGTGACTCTTGCAGTAGGCTTGAATATCCGTTGGCATGGCGAGGATGAGCCTCAGCACTTTAATTCACAGGCTGGCACATTTTCACAGGCCGTACGTGAGACTCATGCCCTTATGCAGATTCAGGGTGGAACATTTGAGTCTGAGTGCATAGGTCTCGGCGACCTTTATGTTACCATATTCAGCGGCCGCACCCGCAGATGTGGAGTGCTGATGGGAAAAGGTCTTGATTATGATCAGGTGACCGAAGCTCTTGCTGGAATCACTCTTGAGAGCCTTGTGATTACCCGCGTCATGGGGCAGGCTATCCGCCGCAAGGCAGAGCTCGGTCTGGTGGATCTCATGGATTTCCCGCTTCTTATGCATATTGTGGATATCCTTGATAACGGTAAAGCTGATGCAGATATGCCTTGGGAAGCATTCACATATGAGCATATAAGATAATGTTACGCTTTATCGAACCTTACAGAAGATACTATGAAAAAGTTATTCACATTAAGTTTCCTGCTGGCAAGCGTATTTGTAATGCAGGCAAAGGTGGAGCTTCCGCCGATTTTTGCTGATAACATGGTTCTTCAGCAGCAGACCGAGGTTGCCCTTTGGGGATATGCAAAGCCAAATGCTAAGCTGACCATCACAACAACGTGGTCGAAGGCAAAGACAATAACAAATGTCGATGCCGACGGAAAATGGTTTGCGAGGGTGGCGACTCCGGTTGCTGGCGGACCATATGAAATCACCTTCAGCGACGGTGAGAAATCCACATTGAAGAATGTCCTTATCGGAGAGGTATGGATCTGTTCCGGCCAGTCCAACATGGAGATGCCGATGAAGGGTTTCAGCGGACAGCCGGTCGATGGCGCCACAGATCTTATTTTAGGCGCAAAGACTACGACATTGATCCGTTCATGCAATCTTGAGCAGGTCAAATCTTTTGAGCTTCAGAATGAATGCCCTGCCACATGGTATGAACATACTCCGCAGGGGGTGGCAGAAGCGAGCGCGACTGCATATTTCTTTGCAAAGAGACTTTATGAGACCCTCGATGTCCCTGTCGGTATCATCAATGTGTCCTGGGGCGGTACACCGATTCAGGCATGGATGAACCCTGAACTTCTGAAGAACGAATTTGGTGATGAGATAAGTCTCCAGCATCTTGAGACAAAGGAATGGCCGCAGAAATATGGCTTCAAACTGCCGGGTGTATTATATAATGGTATGCTTCATAGTGTCATCCCGTTCACTGCCAAAGGCTTTATATGGTATCAGGGCTGCGATAACCGTATGAAGTATGAACAGTACAAGAGGCTCCAGCCGGCATTTGTCCGCATGCTTCGTCAGGAGTGGGGTAACGATAGGATGCCTTTCTATTTCACCCAGATTGCGCCTTATAAGTATGAGGATCCTTCCAGACCGGAAGGCGGCTATATGATGTGGGCGCAGGCTCAGACTCTTGAACTTATTCCGTATAGCGGCATGGCTTGTACACATGATGCCGGCGAACTTGCATGTATCCATCCGGCTAACAAGAAGGTTGTGGGAGACCGTCTTGCGTTCAATGCCTTGGTAAATGATTACGGATACGACATGTTCGATGGAAAGACACCCGTACCTGTGAAATTCGAATTCAAGGACGGTGAGGCGATCGTTACATTTGATGTAGGTCAGAAGGGACTCGGACCGATCAGTACGGATCTTGACGGCTTTGAGCTTGCTGGTGAGGATGGGGTGTTCTACCCTGCAAAAGGACGTTCGCTCAGCAGTAACCGCAACCAGATCAAGGTATATAAGTGTCCGGAGGTTCCGAATCCTGTTGCAGTGCGTTACGGTATGAAAAACTGGTCAGAGGCGACTCTCTTCAACTGTTTCGGCATTCCGGTAACTCCATTCCGTTCTGACAATTGGTAGAATCATATAATTTAAGGTAAAATGAAACTTCATAAGTTGATACTTACCGCAGTTACAGCGCTTCTGTGCATTGTGTCATATGCCGGAACAGGCAGTGTTGCACAACAAATGCCTGAAACTATGAAATTGACGGTCCTTGATGCAAACGGATTCCCTGTCATAGGTGCGGCTGTAATGAAGGCGGATGGATCGGGAGAAATTACAGACCTTGATGGAATCTGCACCATCTCATTGTCATCTTCCGATAAGACCCTTACGATAGTCTGCATGGGCTATCAGACGAAGGAAATAGAGATAGGAACGGCTTCCGAAATGACAGTATATCTGGAGGAAGACAATCAGCTTCTTTCAGAGTCAGTCGTGGTCGGCTACGGTGTTCAGAAGAAGGTCAACCTCACAGGTGCGGTGGATGCCGTGGATCAGGACCGGCTTCAGGACAGACCGGTAGCCAGCGTAGGACAGGCTCTGCAGGGTGTGGTGCCAAACCTTAACATCACCAATACTTCCGGCCGTCCCGGTGCTTCTTCCAACTTCAATATCCGAGGTAATACCTCTCCGAACGGAGGAAGCCCTCTGATTCTGGTCGATGGAGTCGAGACTGATCTTGGAAGAATCAATGCAAATGACATCGCGTCGATATCTGTACTGAAGGATGCATCTTCGGCAGCCATCTATGGTGCTCGTGGTGCATTCGGAGTCATCCTTGTCACCACTAAGAGCGGTGATTTCGACAAGGCTCCTACCGTGACTGCCGATGCCCGTTTCTCATTCTCTGCTCCTACGACATCGACAGACTATGAGACACGCGGCTACTATCATGCGAAGATTGCTGACCTGTTCATGGAAACCTATTCAGGCGTTCCTTATACGAATTATACAAGCTATGACTATCAGCGTCTTTATGAGCGCAGAAATGATGTGACGGAGCACCCGGACCGCCCTTGGGTGTTGACAGAGATGCGTAACGGTCGTCTGGAGTATCTTTATCTGGCCAACTTTGACTGGTATAATTATATGTATGATGAAAGTCGTCCTACTCATGATTATAATGTCTCAGTGCGCGGTGGCTCCAAGAACATATCATATATGGTCAGCGGCCGATACTATCATCAGGATGGTATCTTCCGTATCGGACCTGATGATTATGATTCATTCAATACCCGCGTGAAGGTGGACGTGAAGATATGCCCATGGCTCAAACTTTCGAGCAATACAAGATTTTTCCATAGCAAGTATCATTATTCGGGCAATGAATACCGTCGTCCGACCCTCCATGCGCTTGCCAGCTTTGTTCCGGTGAATCCGGACGGCACCTTTGTTTCTCATACAACCTTGACACAAAGTGCATCACATTATATCATGGACGGATACAGTGCGATGCTCCATAAAGGTGTGCAGTATGGAACTCAGAAGATTACGGAACTTACAAGTTCCTGGATGCTTACGGCTGACATCACTGATAAACTCAAGTTCAATGTGGACTTTTCCTATAAGTTCGGATATAACCGTTCGCCATATAGGGATGCTACCGTTCAATATTCACAGTATCCTGGTGAAATCGCTACAGAGGCGACATTATATATAGACAGATATTCCGACACAGTAAATGAACGCAATGACTATGTGGCAAATGCCTACTTGTCTTATGCCGACACCTGGAATAATGATCATGACTTTACAGGAACAGTCGGAGTAAACTATGAGGCGCGTTCACATAATGATATGTCAGTGCGTCGTCAGGATTTGCTCACCGAGGAGTTGAGTGACTTCAATCTTGCATATGGAAACGTGGATAATCTGACAGGAGGCATAAATGAATATGCTGTCGCCGGCTTGTTCTATCGTTTCACCTATGCATGGAAGTCCCGCTATCTGTTTGAAACTAACGGACGTGCAGATGGATCATCGCGTTTCCCGAAAGGAAATCAGTGGGGTTTCTTCCCTTCTGTTTCTGCAGCATGGCGTCTGACTGAAGAGCCTTGGATGGTGAATGTAAAGGACGTCATGAACAATGCAAAACTCAGGGTTTCGTACGGATCTCTTGGAAATCAGAACATCGGATATTACGACTATTATCAGACTGTTGATACCAATGGACTGCTTTCATATACTTTTGATGGCAGTACCAAAGGACAGTATGCTTATGTTACCGACCCTGTTTCGACAGGAACATGGGAGACCGTGACTACATTTGATGTCGGAATGGATCTTGGATTTCTCAAGGATAAGCTGACATTCTCCGCAGACTTTTATATAAGGAATACAAAGGGAATCCTTGCTGTCGGAAAGCAGCTTCCTTCAATTTACGGAGCAGGCGAGCCTAAGGTAAATGCAAATGACATCAGGACCACAGGCTGGGAAGTGCAGTTCGAGTGGCGCGACGGCTTTGATATCGGTTCCGAGAGGTTTGACTACAGCATCGGAGGCTCTCTTGCGGACTACACAGCAGTCTACACTAAGGCTGACAACCCGGACGGCATCATCTGGTCTCCATACGTAGGCATGAGACTGGGTGAGATATGGGGATACCGCACAGGAGGTCTTTTTGCAAGCGACGAGGAGGCAGCAGAATATATAAGTGAAGTTGACTGCTCGAAGGTATATACCGAATATATGAACTGTACCTCAGAGTATGGAAAAGGTGTGAGAGCCGGTGACGTCAAGATTCTTGATGTTGACGGTAACGGAGTGCTCGATTGGGGAACCGATACAGTCAATGATCACGGAGATACAGAAATCCTGGGAAACAGTCAGCCTCGCTACTCATATGGATTTAATGCCGGCTTCAATTTTTATGGTTTTGATTTCTCTATATTTTTCCAGGGTATAGGACATATGGATTGGTATCCGGGAAATGACAATCAGCGTTTCTGGGGTCCATATTCCCGTCCATATTCATCATTTATCGGACGCGACTTTATGGCGGATGTCTGGAGCGAGACCAATAAGGATGCATATTTCCCTCGTCCTCGAGGCTATTCGGCGAACTGGGGACTGCTTAACGGAAAGAATGACATGTATCTTCAGAATCTTGCCTATCTGCGTCTGAAGAATCTTTCCATAGGCTATACATTCCCTGAAAAATGGATGTCAAAGGCGAACATCTCTAAGATGAGAGTCTATTTCAGTGGTGAAAACCTTTGGTATTGGAGCGCTTTGCGTTCGAAGTATCTTGATCCGGAAATGGCGATTGCCAACTCTCAGTCAAACACATATTCATTCTGTAAGACCTTCGCATTCGGTCTTTCTTTGGAATTCTAATGGGGAGGTGACATTATGAAAAAGAATATTACTATGAATTTCAGATATATCATTCTTGCGGTCATGTTGCTTGCTTTGACTGCTTGTGAGGACTTCCTTACACGAAGGCCGAAGGATGAACTTAGCCCAGACACTTATTTCAGAACTGAGACAGAGTGCCAGTTGTATACTAATAATTTCTATACTATACTCCCGGCTGCAACTGATTTCTATCTGGAGGATGATGACTACATCATTCCTAATTCCCTGTCAACAAAGGTGATTGGAAACAGAGTGGTGCCGGCAACAGCCGGTACATGGAACTGGAACATGCTCAGGCAGATAAACTTCTTCCTGTCCCGCTCGCATCAGTGTGAAGACGATGCTGTCAGAGAAGAATATGAGGCTGTGGCAAAATTCTTCCGTGCATATTTCTATTTCGAGAAGGTAAAGAGATATGGTGATGTGGCATGGGTAGACGAGCCGATTGATGCAAATGACGAGACCTTGTATCGCGGTCGCGATCCTCGTGCTATGGTCATGGAACATGTATTGGAGGATATAGATTTTGCTATTGAAAATCTGCCTTCAGGAAAGGATGTCTTCCGTGTGACAAAATGGACTGCACTTGCTCTCAAATCAAGAATCTTCCTCTTTGAGGGTACTTTCAGAAAATATCACGGACTTCAGGGATGGGAGGAGTGTCTTAAGGAGTCAGCCGCAGCGTCATTGAAGTTTATCAATGAGTCTGGCTATGGAATTTACAAGTCCGGTACAACTCCTTATCAAAGCCTGTTCACTCTGGCTGACTCTGACAGGAGTGAGGTGATTCTGACCAGAGCGTACAGGCAGTCAATTTCGCTTGTGCATGATGTTAATGGCGCGTTTACTTCGACCACTTCATCACGTAACGGTCTGGCAAAGGATGTTGTTGATATGTATCTTATGTCCGACGGAAGCCGCTTCACAGACAAGCCGAGATACAATATGATGAATTTCTATGACGAGACCCAGGATCGTGATCCTCGTCTGGCTCAGACTATTCGTACACCAGGCTATACAAGAATGGGGGACACAGAACTTCTCGCTCCTAACATGGCAGCCGTCACTACAGGATATCAGTTTATCAAGTATGTCTGTGAGAAGAAATATGACTCTTATCAGACTTCTGAAAATGATATGCCGGTATTCCGTACTGCTGAGGTATATCTGAACTATGCGGAAGCAAAGGCAGAACTTAACCAGCTCACTCAGGCAGATCTTGATATCTCTGTCAATAAGATCAGGGCGAGAGTCTCCATGCCTGCAATCAATATGGATCAGGCAAATGCAGATCCGGATCCTTACCTGCTCGATAAGACGACCGGTTATTCAAATGTGACCAAGGATGCCAACACTGGAGTCATCCTGGAAATCCGTCGCGAAAGAACAGTGGAACTGATTCTCGAGGGCTTCAGATATTGGGACCTGATGAGATGGAAGGAAGGAAAGAGATTTGAAAGACCTTTCTATGGAATGTATCTGGATGGAGTTGGCGAATATGACCTTGACGGAAACGGAACTGTGGATTTCGTAGTCTATGAGGGCGAAGCTCCTTCAACAGTTCAGGGCGTAGTCTACAAGTCACTGTCTGAGCTGAACCTTTCTTCTGGTACAGAAGGAAACATCGTTCTGCATGATGACATCATCAGGTCGTTCGATGAGTCCAAGGATTATCTGTATCCTATTCCTACGGAAGATATTGTCCTGACCCAGGGCGTTGTAAAGCAGAATCCCGGCTGGGATGAAATGGATGGACTTGACTTCTAAAATCAATCGATATGAAACGGATTATTATATATTTATTGACAGCCATAAGCCTCTTGCTTGTCAGTTGCGAAGTTGAGAAGTTCGCCCCTATACAGACTCTGCAGGCGGATCGTGGCTCACTTGTGGCTCCAGGAATCGGAGCCAGCTATACCATCTCGGTCAGCAGTAATACCGCATGGAAGGCAAGTCTGACAGAAGAAGGATGGGTTTCATGTGACATTGAAGAGTTTGTCGGATCAACATCTGTGAATATTGTATTTGATGCAAATGAAGGCGACGCCCGTAGTTGCGAACTTGTACTTTCTTCAGAAGATGGAAGCCTTACTGGCAGTGTGACTCTTCGCCAGGCATCTAAGACTGAAGATGGTTTGATAAGCATTGCTCAAATGCGCTCTCATGAAGCAGAAGGAGAATATGTCTTTACCTCATCTTCCAAGATAAGAGGCTTCGTGACTACAGCCCCAGAGGGTAATAATTTCTATCCTGATTCTTTTGCAATGCAGGATGGATTCGGCTCTGATGCAGCTGGAATAACAGTTACTCTTGTAGATGCTCATCCTGACTTTGTTCGTGGCGATGAGGTCGAGGTAGAACTCCAAGGTGCCGTTCTTGAACGTAACGATGATGGAGTGTTGGTTCTTACTCCTGCAAAGGCACCTGTGAGGACAGAGACAACAATGATCACAGTAGAACCGATGGTTGTAAAGATGACGTCTTTGGCAGCTGGTGAATATGAGTCGATGTACGTTTCTGTATATAATCTCCAGCCGCTTGAAGAGTTTATAGGTGCTACTCTCAATGACGGTGTCTTCATGGAAAACAGCAGAGGTTCGAAGACTTTCGTGAAAATCTTCGAGGGATCCCTTCTTACAGATGCTACATGTCCGGCAGGAAGCGGAAGCGTCACTGGTATTGCCGGCCCGAGTGCTACAGGCGAGCGTGATGCCTTCATCATTCCGACTGCAGTTTCTGATCTGGTCTTTGAAAGTGTACGCTTTGATATCCTGACAGGAGGCGTGACTTCATTCCCTTATGTCCTGTCACTTTATTCGGACAATGGAGCGAATGAAAGCAATGAACCTAAGTATATTGATTATGAGGTGATTCCATATAGTCCAGCCTCAAAGTTCATTGATGCTTACTTTTATGACAAGGACCGCTCTGCCGATGTGTCTCTTTACGTTCATGCTGCCGGCAGAACTGAAGACGAGATAAGAAGCAGCCTTTATTGGGGCAACAATATGGGATATGACTGTATCCCTGCAAAGTCCTTCGTGACAAGATCAAGTGCAGCAGGTGAATATCCAGGCCAGGCATACTACCTGCTTACAATGCCGCTGAAAAGCGATTTTGTCCGCGCAGGTGAAACTTTCAGTGTCGCTTTCTATATCTATAACACCAATTGGGCTATCAGGGATTGGAAACTTGAGTACTCTCTTGATATGAACAACTGGTATGGATATGATGAAGCTTCCGGAATGGGTGAAGGTGTGATAGAATTCATGCCGGGAGGAAATTACACGTTGTACAATGTGAAATTTACATCTCACTCAGCTATCGAGGCATCTGATATCCTTTATCTCAGACTCACCCCATTTGGCAAGAGGGCGTGCATCAGCCCTACATCAATTGCAACAGGATGGGGCAGTGACGTCAGACTTTCTGTGGGAATGCTTGTCTGCCCTCATGTGGCCAGGCCATCAGAAGCGCCTCAGAATACAATCTGGCACCATACATTCGACAGTCTTACAGAAGGATCGGATTATTTGATGGGTGACAGACTTGGTCTGTTTGACAACCTTAATGGACCTCTTATCAGCACATGGAATGCCCAGCAGAGAAACGGACTCTCAGGAATCAATGTCGCAATGCGACCTGGTTATGCCCAGGTAGGATATGCAGAATATGGCACAGATGGTCTTTCTGCCAAGTCGTATAAAGGAACTCTTCAGACTCCTGCTTTGGAGAAAGTCACAGGAAATGTCGTCAACCTCAGCTTTAAGGCAATGGCATTCAAGAGTTCAAGACTGAACAGGAAGAATATGAACTCCAAGCTGCCTGAAACAGGCCCGGATGCTACCGAGATAGAGATTGAGATTCTTGATGGCGGCTATATCGTGGAACTTGAAGGCGAGACTATCCCTGAAGTTTCAAAGCTTGCCGTATCTGGACTTCCGGTTTCAGAGTTCAAGACATTCAATCTCAAGGTTTCAGGTGTGACACCGCAGACAAAGATCTCATTTAAAAGTGCCGAGAACGGTGATTTTGCACGTTGGTTTATTGACGATATTATAGTTACAGAATGAATATGAAAAGACTATTATACATATCGTGTCTTCTGATCGCGGTCTCTTGCGCTCAGAAGCTGGATAACTCTTATTTCATTCCCGGAATGGACGGTGATGCGGTAAACCCCGATCAGAATATTTCAGGTCCTTCTACTCCTGATGTGATACTTCCCAATCAGGTGAAGGTCATGTCATTCAATGTCAGGGTCGGATCTGAAAATGGAACCGACCCTCAGGACTGGCCTGCACGTCGAAAATCCGTGAAGCCTTTGCTTACTAAGGAAAATCCTACTGTCATAGGACTTCAGGAGGCCCTTAAGCATCAGATGGATTATATATCCCTTGAAATGGAAGATTATGGCGCTTATGGTCTTGGCCGTGACGACGGAAAGGCATCCGGTGAGATAATGGCCATAATGTGGAACAAAAAACAGGTTTCATGCGATAGAATGGGCACATTCTGGCTGTCTCCAACCCCGGATGAAGTTTCTTTGGGATGGGATGCAGGATACAAGAGAACTGCAACATGGGGAGAATTCACTGTCCTTGCCACAAAGCAGAAGTTCTTCTATCTCAATACCCACGTGGACAACACGGGAAATATTGCCAGAGTCCAGTCAATCGCTCTTATAAAGGAGAAGATAAAGGAACTCAACCCTTATGGCTTCCCTGTGATTGTCACCGGCGACTTTAATGCAGGACTCGAGCATGCTATGTTCGAACCGTTCGGTGAGTGGCTCTTCGATGCTCGTTCCACAGCTCCGATAACTGATACAAAGCCTACATATCACGGTTTTGGAAAGTACAGTACCAAGATTGACCATATATTTTATTGTGGCTTGGAACCATTGGAATACGAGACAGTCACTAAGACATATGAAGGTGTTACCTATATCTCTGACCATTATCCGATTACTGCTCTGTTTGAATTGAAAGGCTCGGCAAATCCGGATGATCCTCAGGCTCCAGGTAATTATGGGGATATGACAGAGGAAGACCTCCCTCTGAATGACTATAATGAACCGCCTTACTCGGACGGTGGATATGGCGATCTGAAGGAGGAGGATTATCCACTGGAGTAGTATTAATTAAGAAAAATCAACATATATGAAAACTATAAAGATATTATTTTTTGCAGCAATACTTCTGTCAGGAGTATCTTGCACTAAGGAGGAAACTCAGCCGATTCCTCCAATGACAGGAAACGATGATGTTCCTTCTTTTGTGGCACTTGGCAGTCAGGTCGAAAGCAAGGTTTCTCTCATGGAGAACGGCACATCGGTAAATTGGGCCGTAGGTGATCTTGTTGCTGTTGCTGACGGAAGCGGGGATATTTATAAGTTTGCTTCGGAGGGAGATGGTACTAACGCTATCTTCCGTTACCAGACAGCCGGCGAGCAGGAGTGCATGTTCAACAAATCCGCAGATAAGTATCTGATGGCCTATCCTTGGGCTGCTTCAGTGACAATCGATATGGAATCTAACACTGTGACATCAAGCCTTCCTGCTGTCCAGAGTGCAGTAAAAGGAAACTTTGAAGGATCATATGCGGTTGCAGTTGCTGTCGGCAATGACATCGAAACACCTTTTGCCTTCAAATGCGCGGTGTCAATGCTCAAGGTGGAAATTCCTGAAGCGTTGGACGGAAAGATAGCTGAACTTGCGGTAAGAGGAAACCAGGGCGAGGATCTGGCAGGTGACCTTGTGATCACATGCACAGAGGAGGGACCTGTGACTGCGCTGGGAACTCAGAAATATCCCGAGGTGAGACTTGTTCCGGAGAACGGTGCCCTCGAGCCTGGAACATATTATATCGCCATCGCCCCTGTGACAGTTTCTAAGGGAATCAGTGTCGTGGCAGTTTCTGCGGATAATTTCACAGAGTTTGAGATCAGCACAGCAAAGGCTGAGAAGACCTTCATGCCGGGATATATCTACAACCTTGGCGCTTTGAACGCAGAGAAGATCGAGTTTCCGACCGGGCTCGGAAGGCTTCCTTATGTATTCTCGCTTTATGCGACAAATGGTACAGGAAATACCCCTAAATATGTAACGAAGAAAGTGGTGACATCCAAGACCGAGATTGAACTGACAGATCAGGCTACGGGTGCGACTCTTACAATGAAGACAACCGGTAATGCATGTGACTTCTGGTCTAACAAGTATCATGGACATGATAACCTGATCGGCCAGTACTTCACTACCAAAGAATCAGCAGGAGACTCCCACAAGGATTCGTACTTTATGCTCAGTGTGCCGTTGACGATGTCTATGCCTTCGACCTTCAGGGTGACCTTCGGACATTTTACCGAGCCGACGCATGATATCATCAAGGATTGGAAGGTGCAGTATTCAAAGGATAAGGCTGCATGGTATGATGGAGGTACCTATGAGTTCCACAGGATTCTCAGATTCTATTCAGTAGATATTACTCCGACTGTGTCTTTCGGTGCAGGAGACGTGCTCTATCTGAGATGGGTTCCGTCAGGTAATGCAAGCTGGGACAATGTGACCACTACCGGTATCGGCGCACGCGCACAGATGACAAACGGAGTAGTGATATCGGAAGTTACGGCACCGGACTCACAGGCATCCGGCACCATCTATTCTGAGGATTTCGACCTCATATGTGGAGGTGTGGATTATCGTCTGGCCGGTCATGCTGATGGAATAGAGAAACTTGGTCTTCTTGGAGAGGTCTTCGGAGAAAAGATCGACAATTGGACAGAGGCTCAGAAGAATGGTCTGAGCGGATCGAATGTGGCAGAGCGTCCCGGTTATGCCCAGATCGGTTTTGCTACCTATAAAGATGATAACAGGAATGGTGCAGGAACCAACCAGGTCGGCTCACTCGTGACCCCGGCTCTTGAAAAGGCTTCTGGTACCATCACCCTTTCGTTCAAGGCGATGTGCTATCGTTCTCCATTTACTGGAAGAGCGGGCATGTCTGCAGCTGCGCAGGCAGATGTAACTGACATTGTGGTCAAGATCAAGGGCGCAGGCTCGTTTACTCCAGCCTCTAACGTTACGTCAAAGACTCTCAGCGGCATTTCTACAAGCAAGTTTGACGTGCAGACGCTTACAATCTATAACACGAATGAGACTACTCAGATCGAGTTCACCAGCACAGCGGTCAACGGTAAGTTTACCCGCTGGTTCATCGATGATATCTGCGTTAACAGGTAATTAAAAACAATAAAATTATAACTAATCAAAACATGTCAAAAATGAAAACTTTAACAGAACTTTATGAGACTCCTGAAACTCGCGTTCAAGAGTTGCAGCCGGAAGGAGTTCTATGCTCCAGTCTTAGGACGACCACAGTAGACGATTATGATTTTGAAGAATTTGAATGGTAAGGGAGAAATAGCTATGAAGACAACAAAAGTATTTTTTGCAGCCCTTGCGCTGATTGCAATGGCTTCTTGTATTAAGGAGGAGCCTGTTGCTCCTGAAACGATGGAAGGAGAAGGCGTGTCATTCACTGCATCACGCGAAGACTTTGGTGCAACCACCAAGACTGTTCTTGTGGATGGTCATAAGGTGGAGTGGAAAGCTGGAAACGAGGTGTTGGTTTTTGGTAAGGGAGTCGGTTCTGACAAGGATGATAAGGCAACAGGCTCAGAAACATTTGATGCCGAGGCTTGGAAGAGTGCAAAATGGTTCGAGACAAGTGATGGAGGATCTTCAGTCAGATTTGTATGTACAGAACCAGACTATCAATTTGATCCGTCAAACGAATATATAATGCTTCATCCTGCAGGAGGAAATTACTATGGACTTTGCACTGACGATGCCATGTATATGCGTTTCTGGCTGGCTGATCAGACCGCAACACTTGGCACTTATCATGAGACATACGGCTATTGTGCAGCAAAGACCTCAGACTTTACAAAGCCGGTAGTGTTCAAGAACCTTCTTCCTCTGCTGAAGTTCACGGTTCCTGCTTCTCTTGACGGAAGAATCACCAAAATTACTGTCACTAGCAATAATCCTACAGTAGATGGATTTGTAGCAGGAAATATGATCTGCGACTATACAGGTGACACTCCAGTTGTGAAGGTGTTCTCTGAGTTCAAGGAAGAATATAAATATAAGGGTGGTAAGGACAACGTTTCTTTGACCTCGGCCGGCATGGCTGCAGGTGACTACTACCTTGCAATCGCTCCTAAGACCTATTCAAAGGGTCTCAAGGTGACTGTTACATACAAGGACAGCAAGACCTCTACCCGTTCATCTTCTGCTTCTGTGGATCTTAAGAGCGGTGTGATCTACGATATGGGAAATGTCGGTGCTGAGAACTATGACGGCCCTGGCGTGGCACTTCCTTATGTGTTCTCACTTTTTGCAACCAATGGTACAGGAAACACTCCTAAGTATATAACCAAGAAGGTTGTTACCAGCAAGACTCTTGTTCAGTATAATGATGCTTCAACAGGGGCCATGCTTGAGGTGAAGACAAGCGGTAGCTATAATGATTACTGGTCTAACAAGTGGTATGGTCAGGATAACTTTGTCTGTCAGTATTTTACTGGTCCGGATACGTACTTCATGCTGAATCTTCCTCTTAGAGCATCTCTTCCTGCAACTTTCAGGGTGTCTTTCGGCTTTTTTGTCGATAACTCTAAGAATGATATAATCAAAGACTGGAAGGTACAATATTCAAAGGACAAGGAGACCTGGTATGATGGCGGTACCTTTGAACTTGAAAGAATCCTTAGGTATTACTCTTTGGACATTACTCCTGAAATTGCATTTAATGCAGGTGAAACACTCTACTTGAAATGGATTCCAGTCGGAAATGCAAGCTGGAATGGGGGTACGACAACAGGCACTAATGGTCAGCTTCATTTTGCTGGTGGTGTTGCTATAACAGATGTCACTTCTCCTGATTCTAAGGCAACAGGCAATGTCTATGCCGAGGATTTTGACCGTATCAATGGTGGTGTTGACTATCGTCATGCAGGTCAGACCAATGGTATTGAGAAACTTGGACAGCTGGGTGAAATCTTCGGAGACAGCATAGAGAATTGGACTGCCGAGCAGAAAAACGGACTGAGCGGATCATACGTTGCCGAGCGTCCAGGCTACGTGCAGATAGGTTATGAAACATATCCGGGAGGCAATAGAAATACAGGAGCGGGCAGCACAACAAATCATGTCGGCTCACTCGTGACCCCAGCTTTGACAGAGGCTTCCGGCACTATTGATCTTTCATTCAAGGCTATGTGCTATCGTTCTCCGTTTACAGGAAGAGCAAGCATGTCATCTGCTGCACAGGCAGACGTTACAGACATCGTAGTGAATATCAAGGGTGCCGGCTCGTTTGATGCTGCATCATCAGTGACGTCGAAGACCCTCAGCGGTATCTCTACAAGCAAGTTCGACAAGAAGACCTTGACTATCTACAACTCTGATGCTACCACTCAGATCGAGTTTACCAGCACAGCCGTTTCAGGCAAGTTTACCCGCTGGTTCCTTGACGACATCTGCGTGAGCAAATAAGCAGCGATGAGTATTAATTATGAAACACCTGTTGTCGAAGTTGTCGCATTCTTCGACACTCAGGTGTTGTGCTCCAGCCCTAATGCGTCTTGGGAAGACGTCGACAGGGAAGATGATGATGACTGGTAAAAAGGAGGAGATATGCTGAAAAAGTACATTATGTTTGGCGCAATCGCCATTATTGCGATCTCCTCTTGCCAGGATCAGATTTCTGTTCCTGAGGATGATAAGACGTTGTACCCTGTCGAGAAGACCTTCTATAGTGTTGACGGATTCACCAAAGTGCTCCTTAACAGCACTCAGGTTCTCTGGGAGAAAGGAGATGAGATCGATGTCTTGTGGGACGGCGGCAAGACAAACGCCGTTGCGGATCCTTACAACTCAAGTCTGGAGGCCAGGTTTACAACATATGTCTCGGAGGATGCTCAGACCTTCTATGCTGTGCATCCTTCTTCCGAGGCATCTTCTCTTGTTGACGGCAAGGTCAAGGTGGAGGTGCCTTCCGTTCAGGACGGAACATTCTCTTCAGCAGGCATTGCGGCTGCCAAGGCTGACGCAAATGATTTTCTTGTATTCAAGCATCTGGTTTCCTTTGTGGAATTCACCATTGACAGATGCGGAACGCTCACATTCAGCTGCGGCTCTGACATTGCCGGAGATGTTTCTGCGACCTTTGACGAGCACGGTGCCTTGGTGGACTATACTCAGAGCGGATCAGGTGATATGATCAGTGTTGATATCCCTTGCAGTGGCACATACTACATTGCGCTGCTTCCTGAAGTGGAGATGAAATATCTTTATTTCACTTTGACTGACGGGGCCACTACTGAGTATATCCTCTCTACCAAGCCCAAGACGATGACCCGTGGAAAACTGATCGGCTTGGGTAATATTACAGACAGATTCAGTTCTCAGCGTCCATTCCCAGGCAGTGTTGAGGATCTGGAAATTTCGGAATTTGATTGGTAAGAAGTTATGGTGGTGAGAATTAATAAATTAATTATTCTGTTAGTAGCGTTTTTTGCTTTTGCAACCTCATGTGTCAAGGAGGAGGTGCCTGCTGAAAATCCTGTAGGCAAGGATAAAAAGGTAATTCTCAAGTCGCTTCTTGCCGGCAGGGACACAAAGTGGACCGTCGATGATCTTGACATCCCGACCCTTAATGGCGAATGGTATGAGATCCGGTCTGTCAATGAACTTGCCTATCTGCTTGAATTCGGCTCGACAAAAGGAGAGAAGTTCCGTCTTATGGCAGATGTCGATGTGACATCTTCTTCCATAGCCGACAAGTTCTCCGGAGAGATCGGTGCAGAGTCATTTGAAAACTTCGAGTTTGACGGAAACGGCAAGACTATCTCCGGTCTGGACCTTCCGCTCGCGGCAGGTCTTTTCAGCCGTGTGAAGGACTCCAGGATATACAACCTCACCCTTGCTTCCAGCACTGTCGGATCGGCAGACAATGTGTCAAACCTTCTTGGTACAGGCGCAGTGGTCGGTTCGACTTCGGGAACCCTTGAGGTGAGCAACGTGACAATTTCTGCATGTAATGTTTACGCACCTTGCAAAATCGGCGGTTTTGTCGGCGCTGTTACCGATGGTTCGGCGGCTTTCACATCTTGCAAAGTAAATGATGCAAACGTGAACGGCGTATATCTTAAGGGCGTTTCAGGATGGTGTGGCGGCTTCGTAGGATTCATAGGCAGGACCCGTGAGGATGATACATCAATCAGTGTCGACGCTTCGTTTGCTGACTGTGACATCAACGGAGGTGCTGTCAAGCCTTATATGGAGTCGGCCCAGCGGACCTGCGGTCAGTTTCTTGGCATGCTTATCGGTTTTGACCCGAATGAGAAAGTCACCATGACAGGGTGCGATGTCGAGACTGCATACACCGGACAGGATGCTGCTTCACAGGCAAACCCTCACTACATCATCGGAGGACATAAGTACGATAATGGTGTCATTCTCGTAGACGGTCTCTCTTATGCTCGTCCATGGGATGGCGTGACTACGAAGCAGCCGGCCCTTTCAGGTGGGGTCTACAATGTCTATACAGCTGAGGAACTTGCATGGTTCCAAGGTAAGACAGAGACCACCAGCAAGATCCTCATCCGCAAGGACATAGATCTTGCAGGACATCTCTTTACGCCGATCTATAAGGCGAATCATATAGATGGAAACAACTGTGAAATCCGCAACCTCAAAGTATTCAAGAACGATTGCGGAAAGACCGATGGCGGCGCATTCATCAGACAGGCAAGTGGAACAACTGTCCATAAGAACATTATTTTCAGGAATGCTGACATAAGATCGGAACACGATCCGGCTCAGATTGCTGTTGCCGGTGGAAATGCCTATTGTGCAACCTTGTGCAGTAACGTTGAAGGTACGTACACTATGGAAAACGTACATGCCGTTGATGGTAAACTATATGGTGTCAATAAGATGGGAGGACTCCTTGGAAGAGTGTGTGCAACATCTACCATAACAGGATGTTCTGTTAGTAATTACTATATTGAAAACTATGAAGTTCCGGAAGCACCAGAAACATTTACTGCTCTTGGAGGATTGATCTCTGCTACTTTCTACCCACAGGGAGAGGTAGGAGGAATGATTGGCTTCATACAGTCCAATGCAACAATAAGCGATTGCCATGTCTATTCGACAGATATAAATGCTTATGGGCAGGCTGATAAGTATGGAGGTATGGTTCCGGGACGTCACGTGGGAACTGTCATCGGCGATGTCAGGACCAGCTCAAACAGTGTTGCATATACAGTGACAATAACCGACACTGGTGCTGATGCTGAAACCCTGTCATTGTCAAAAGCACATAATAAGACATTGAATGAATTCAGCAATGCTGCTTTCATCGGAAAATGTTACAATGTTGCGAACGATGATTATAGAGGAACGGTCAGTGTCAATGGAACAAAAGTTCTGTAAAGTATGAAAAAATTATCTGCATTTATATTGTCTGCTCTGGCAGGACTTGCCCTACATGCTGGTCCTGCTGGTGCTGACATTGAAAAGAAGCATTGTGATGAACTTTCAGTGATTTCATACAATGTGAGACTGGTGACGCCTGATGACGGAGAAAACCAGTGGAAGTACAGGGCTCCTGCCACTCCAGCGATGATCAAGGATTACTGTCCTGACATCTTTGGAGTACAGGAAGCTGTACTTGAACAGCTGGAATACATGGACAAGCACCTTCCGAATTATTCTTATGTCGGAGTCGGCAGGGAAAATGGTAAGCAGAGGGGCGAGACCATGGCAATATTCTATAACACAAAGAGGATAAAGCTGCTGGATTGGGGAACATACTGGCTTTCTGAGACTCCGGATGTGCCCTCAAAGGGCTGGGATGCGGCATGCAGAAGAACCGTGACCTGGACTTTGCTGGAGATGAAAGACAGCGGCAGGAAGTTCTTTTATGTGAACACACACCTTGACCATGTCGGAACAGAGGCAAGGCAGAAAGGCCTTGACCTTATTGTCAGCAAGATTGCGGCAATGAATCCGGACAACCTTCCGATGGTTCTGACAGGTGACTTCAATGTGCAGCCGGACAATCCTGCTTTGACCCGGCTCAACACAATTATGTCGGACGCAAGGAGGACAGCTGCGAAGACGGACTACCGTGCCACCTATAACGGATGGGGACGGTTTGCTAGTATGATTGACTATATATACTACCGCGGATTCTCATCTTGTCTGGAATATGAGACGATTGTGCGCCAATATAAAAATATTCCATATATTTCGGACCATTATCCGATCATAGCCAGACTAGTGTTTTAACCATCTCCCTTAATATTACATCATAATGAAGAAAATCCTGTTTCTGACCTGTCTGCTGTCAGTTTTTTTATGCAGACCTTGTTTCGCGCATGAAAGAAACGAACTGAGGGCTCCAGCCTATCCGTTGATTACAATCGATCCTTATACCAGCGCGTGGTCTGCTGCAGATAAGCTGTATGATGCACCGGTGACGCATTGGACCGGAGCAGAACATCATCTGCTTGGTGTTGTCACAGTTGATGGCGTGCCTTATAGATTCCTTGGTCAGGCTCCCGTAGAAAAGAAATTCATCGCACGCATGTCTGACAAGACCGGTTGGCAGGCTTCATATACTCTTGCAGAGCCATCAGGAAACTGGACAGAGATCGGATATGATGATTCTGCGTGGACAAAAGGTGAGGGTGCCTTTGGCTCGGTCAACAGAAAACCTATGATTCATACTATCTGGGATGGTCCGGAACTATGGGTCAGAAGGACATTCAATGTTGACAGGGATCTGGCAGGAAAGGATGTCGATCTTTTTGTCAAGGTGAATGAGTATGGTACTATTTACATCAATGGCAGGAAGATCTGTGATTCTGACAAGACATCAGGCAGTTATATAAGGCTTTCTGATGAAATTACAGCCAGTCTTGTAGCAGGAGAGAATATTATTGCTGCTTATTGTGCCAACCCGACAGGAACAGCTCATCTGGATGTATCTCTGGTTGAGAACATCTATCAGACAGAGCAGTATGACTTGACGGCTCAGCAGCTGTATGCTGATGTGCAGGCGATGAATACCCATTATGGTTTTGTTTGTGGTCCGGTCGAACTTTCAATCAGCTTCCTTGCACCTTTGTTCCTTGATGATCTTGACCTTGTTTCGCGTCCGGTGAACTATATGTCATACAAGGTGAAGTCGCTTGATGGTGCACGGCACGATGTCAAGGTCATGCTTGAGGCTACTCCGGCATGGGCCGTAAACATCTTTGGCAATGAGGATACTGTTTCCGAGACTTATTCGAAGAATGGCCTTGTCTATCTGAAGGCGTCAACTGTCAATCAGGATGTTCTTGGCAAATCCGGTGATGATGACCGAATCAACTGGGGCGCATTCTATATGGCAGCCTCAGAGAAGAATACGGTTGCGTCAGTAAGTGAAAACGGTTTCATGAGATTTACTCAGGACCTGGGACGGGTAAAGGTTTCTGAGGGCAGATTCATGATAGGCTATGACGATAAGTATTCAGTACAGTATTTCGGAGAAAATCTCCGACCGTATTGGAACCGCACCGGTGATGTGACAATCGAGAGCCAGTTCGAACTGGCCCATAAGCAGTTCGGCAAATTGTCGAAGGCGGCGGAAAAGTTCGACTGCGAACTCATGAAGGAGGCGACTGAGGCAGGTGGAAGGAAATATGCTGAACTCTGTGCGCTTGCATATCGTCAGGCGATTACTGCTCACAAGCTGGTACAGGCCAAAGAGGGCTTTCTGATGTTCCTTTCAAAAGAGAACAACAGCAACGGCTCCATCGGAACTGTGGATGTGACCTACCCGTCATTCCCTATTTTCTTTAAATACAACACCGAACTGGCAAAGGCTCTCATGAACCATATTTTCCATTATAGCGAGAGCGGCAGATGGACCAAACCTTTCCCGGCTCACGACGTGGGAACATATCCGTTGGCTAACGGCCAGACCTATCCGCATGACATGCCTGTCGAGGAGGCTGGAAACATGCTTGTCGGTGCTGCAGCGGTATGTATGTACGAAAATAGCGCAGCCTATGCCAAGGAGCATTGGGACGTGATGACCACTTGGGTGGATTATCTCTGCGAGTTCGGTCTTGATCCGGAGAACCAGCTCTGCACAGATGATTTCGCCGGTCATTTCGCTCACAATGCAAACCTGTCTGTGAAGGCAATCGTCGGAATCGGATGCTATGCGAGGATGGCTCATATGATGGGACTTGAGGATGTGTCGCAGAAGTACTTCAAGGTTGCAAAGGACCTTGCAGGTCAGTGGAAGGAAATGGCTGTCGATGGCGACCATTACAAACTGACCTTCGATCGCGAGGGTACATGGAGCCAGAAGTACAATCTTGTCTGGGACGAACTATTGAAACTTGGTCTTTTTGATGAGGATATCATGGATGCGGAAATTCCGTACTATCTGACAAAGCAGAACATCTACGGTCTTCCTCTTGATAACCGCTCGACATACAGCAAGTCCGACTGGATTATCTGGACTGCGACCATGGCAGACAGCGACGATCAGTTCGAGGCGTTTATCGACCCTCTATGGAAGTTCTATAACGAGACCACTGACCGAGTTCCTATGTCAGACTGGTTCTATACGGACAAGCCTGAGTACTGCATGTTCATCGCGCGCTCAGTAGTGGGTGGCTACTTCATCAAGATGTTACCGGAAATTGATTATCGGGATTAATGAAAAATTGTACTATAGGATGAAAAAGTTTTTTGCTTGTGCAGTTGCAGCCTTATGTGGCGTGACGGCTTTCGCCCAGTCAAGAGTTACTCAGGAACATAAGGACAGGGCTGCTGAGATTGTAAGCCAGATGACCCTTGAAGAGAAGATCGACTATGTCGGCGGATATGAGAGCTGGTACATCAGAGCGATAGACCGCCTTGGCCTTCCTGCCGTGAGGATGGCTGACGGCCCGCAGGGTGTGCGAAACAATACGAAAAGTACGCTTTATCCGAGTGGCATTGCGGCAGCTGCAACATGGGATAAATCTTTGATCAGACAGATGGGCGTCGCTTTGGGACAGGATTCCCGTGCACGCGGGGTGCATATCCTCCTTGGCCCGGGAGCCAACATCTACCGTTCACCGTTGTGCGGACGTAATTTCGAGTACTTCGGTGAGGACCCGTATCTTGCAGGAGAGATTGCTGCGAGCTATATCATCGGTCTTCAGAGCCAGGGCGTAATGGCCAGCATCAAGCATTTTGCAGGCAACAATCAGGAGTATGAACGTCATAATGTGTCTTCTGACATAGATGAGAGAACTCTGCATGAGATTTATTTCCCTGCATTTGAAAAGGCTGTGAAGAAGGCAGATGTGGCCACAATCATGACGTCTTACAATCTTTTGAACAGTGTGCATGCATCAGAGAGCAAGTATCTGAACTATGATGTGCTCCGGGATATGTGGGGTTATAACGGTCTTGTGATGTCCGATTGGGTATCCTGTTATTCTCCTTTGAATGTTGCGACTTGGGGCGTGGATCTTGAGATGCCTCAGCCACAGTGCATGACGCCGGAAATTCTTAAGAATCTTGTTGCGACCGGTGCGCTTGACGAGCGTTTCCTGGACAGAAAATGTCAGCATATCATTCAGACAATCCTTGCATTTGAGTTTGATAAGAGACCGCAGCTTGATGCATCGATTCCGGAGAATAATCCTTATTCAGACTCTGTTGCGCTTGAACTTTCAAGGTCTGCAATCGTGATGCTTAAGAATGAGGATGATTTTCTTCCAATCAAGAAGGGTAATATCCTTGTCTGCGGCCCTAATGCAACCAAGATAGTGACAGGAGGTGGCAGCGGATTTGTTACTCCGATCATCTCAAGTACAGTTGCTGACGCAATGCCTTTAGTCGATAAGAAAATAAAGGCAAGAACATATACGGATGATACCTCTGATACCATTGAAGGAATGTTTGCAGATAAGGCTTTGACTATTCCGGGTGTCGCTGTGCAGGTGTATCAGAATACAGAACTCGCCGGCACTCCGGTAAAGGAGTATATCTCAAATAATGTATTTATCTCCAGCGTACCGACAGAGGCTCATGAGGATGTCATTCCTCAGAATCAGTCTTCGCGTCATACATTCTGGTATAAACCGACTGAAGATGTCGCTTATACATTGAAGCTGGCAGCTAATGATGGCGGCCGCGTCAGGATAAATGGTGAGACTGTTATCGATCAGTGGGGAAAGACAAGCTGGAACCGTGGCCAGATCCACTATGAATTCAAGGCCGGAACTTTGTATGAGTGCGTGGTTGAACATTTTAATATAGGAGGCACGAATGCACTTCAGTTTGAGTTTGCTCTTGAGCTCTTCTCAAATCCGGATGACATGAAGGCGGTAAAGAATGCGGATTGCGTTGTTGTATGTCTGGGTCACGACAGTGTGACCGAGAAGGAGAACAGCGACAGGACATTCGACCTTCCTTACGGTCAGGTGGATTACCTTCGTACCGTACTGAAGTACAACAAGAATGTTGTAGTTGTACTGAATGGCGGCGGTGGAATAGAGATGGCCTCATGGCTTCCGGAGGTAAAGGCTGTGCTTATGGCATGGTATCCTGGTCAGCAGGGAGGTACTGCAATATCTGAAATCATTACAGGTAAGCTCTCTCCAAGTGGCAAGCTTCCGATTTCCATTGAGAAAAAGCTCGAGGATAATCCGACCGCAGGGAACTATTATGAGAATGTGGACAGAATCCGCTCGGCTAAAAATAATCCGTATTCGCGTGTAGAGTATCGTGAGGGTATATTCATGGGATATCGTGGCTATGAAAAGAATAATGTTGAGCCGCTTTTCCCATTCGGCCATGGCCTCAGTTATACATCATTTGAATATTCTGACATCTCAGTCAATGGTGCCGGTAAGGAATTCACCGTTACCTTCAAGGTAAGGAATACCGGAAAAGTCGCTGGATCAGAAGTTGCGCAGGTATATGTGACTGATGACCAGTGCTCGGTCGTACGCCCTGTAAAGGAACTCAAGGGATTTGAAAAGGTTTTCCTCAAACCAGGTGAAGAAAAAACAATATCTTTGACCCTTGATCAGGAAGCGTTCAGATTTTATGATTCCTACAAGCATGATTTTGTTGTAGAGCCAGGATCCTTTACAGTTTCTGTCGGTTCGTCTTCTGCTGATATACGTCTTAAAACTTCATTAGTTGTCGAGTAACTCAAGGTGCAGTTGAAGGTATGAAAAAAATATTATCTATAATCCTGTGGCTTGGATTCGGAGCCGCAGCCCTGGCTCAGACTCTTGATGAAGGCCCCTGGTTCGATTATAATGTAAACGGCATCAACCGTCTGCCAGCCCGTGCCACGTCATATTCCTTCGGTGACGAGTCAAAGGCTCTTGCCGGTGACCGTGACAGTTCAAGGATGGTTTCATTGAACGGTACATGGAAGTTCAATTTTGCAGAAGATCTTCCACAGGCACCGATGGATTTCTATGCAGAAGGATATGATGTGTCATCATGGGATAATATCCCGGTCCCTTCGTGCTGGGAGATGCAGGGATACGGATATCCTATCTACACCAATACACAATATCCGTTCCCATATAGGCCGCCATATATCTGCCGAGATAATCCGGTGGGTTCATATGTGCGTACCTTTACAGTCCCTCAGGACTGGAAGGACGGAAAGGTCATTCTCCATTTTGGAGGTGTGTATTCGGGACATCAGGTGTGGGTGAACGGCAAGGAGGTGGGTTATTCGGAGGATAGCTGCCTGCCTAGTGAATTTGATATAACCGATCTTGTAAGAGAGGGTGATAATACATTGGCTGTCAGGGTGTTCAAGTGGACAGACGGAAGCTACCTTGAGGATGCGGACCATTGGAGGATGGCCGGCATTCATAGAGAAGTGCTGCTTCTGTATCAGCCTCAGGTAGCTATCTATGACTTCGGTGTCCGTACGGAAATGGATTCCGATTATAGGAATGCTTCTCTTTGGATCCGTCCAGTCATTGCGATGGATCCTGATGCCGATGTCAGGACCTGGAATGTGATAGGACGTCTCTATGATCCGTCAGGAAACAAGGTCGGAGATGACATGAAGATTTCTGCTGCAGAGATATACCATGAGAAGTATCCTCAGCGTGACAATGTCCACTATCCTCTCCTGGAGCAGAGGGTGGAAAATCCGCTTTTATGGACAGCCGAAACGCCTCATCTTTACACTCTTGTGCTGTCTTTATATGATTCTGATGGCGCGCTGGTTGAGGCAAGGAGCACTAAGGTGGGATTCCGCGAAGTGAAGATAAGCGGCCAGCAGTTCCTTGTGAACGGAGTGCCTGTGAAACTCTACGGTGTCAACCGTCATGACCATAGCGAATATGGCGGAAAGAGCGTGACACGTCAGGAGATGGAGGCTGACATCCGTCTGATGAAGCAGTTCAACTTCAATTCCATAAGGACAAGCCACTATCCGAACGATCCTTATATTTATGAGCTTTGTGACAGATATGGTCTTTATGTCATGGATGAAGCAAATCTGGAGACGCATGCGGTCGGAGGTCAGATATCCAATGATCCGACATGGGTGTCTTCATTCCTTGAGAGGGGTACAAGAATGGTCATCCGTGACAGAAATCACCCTTCGGTGGTATTCTGGTCTCTTGGAAACGAATCCGGAACAGGACCGAACCATGCGGCGATGGCAGGCTGGATAGAGCAGTACGACCCGACAAGGCCGATTCATTATGAAGGGGCTCAGGGACAGCCTGACCATGAGTTGTATGCGCCACTGTCACGCAGGGCCAGAATCGTGTTCACCAGCGAGAAACAGGAGGTGGAGGTGACCGAGGAGGAACCCAAGGCTCTTCCGCCGGCAAATCGCAATGACAAGAGCGGTAATCCTACCGACCCGGAATTCGTCGACCTGATCAGCAGGATGTATCCGAGAATCGAGCTTCTCGAGAGAATGGCGAATGATCCCGAGCATGACCGTCCGATATATATGTGCGAATATGCCCACTCGATGGGTAATTCCACCGGTGCGATGAAGGACTACTGGGACCTTATCCGTAAATATGACAATCTCCTTGGTGGTCATATCTGGGACTGGAAGGACCAGGGACTTGCCCGTATCGATGCCAATGGAGTGAAGAACTGGGGATATGGCGGGGATTATGAGAAACCGTCAGACATAAACTCAGGAAACTTCTGCATCAACGGAGTGGTTGCGCCTGACTGCACGCCTAAGCCGGCAATGTGGACATGTAAATATGTGTATCAGCCGATAGAGTTTGCTGCAATTGATTTGAACTCCTTCAGGATTGCATTGACAAACCGCAATTTCCATATGTCTACAGAGGATTATTTCTATACCTGGGAACTCAAGGATGAAAAGACCGTGCTGCAGAAGGGAAATCTGGAGGTTCCGGTGATGTTCCCTGGTGAGACCTTGGAGACTGTCGTTCCTGTGAAGAAGTTCACGCTTAAGCCTGGTGTTACATATATGCTCAATGTATATGCGCACAATGCGACAGACCTTCCGTATGCAAGCGCAGGTCATGTCAATTCAAGCGAGCAGTTCGTTCTCAGGAACGATGCCGTCCGGGACATTGCCTCTGCAAGTGGCAAGGCACCTCTTGTGACGGAGGATGATGGAGAGGTGATGATTTCTGCAGGAAGAGTGACAGTCAAGATTGATAAGGCTACCGGATACCTGTCCGGCTATCATGACGGAAAGCGTCAGGTGCTCAAGACACCTTTTGTGCCGAATTTCTGGAGGGCGGAAACCGACAATGACTGGAGGGGCTGGAAACCGTCTTATTATCTGAAAGTATGGAAGACTGCAGAAGAAAATCTTTCTCAGCCGGAAATAGCGACTGCGATTGAAGGTGCTGTTGCAGTGGTGACTGCAAGACGGACTCTCAGCGAACACAAGGCTGAACTCATCTTGAAGTATTCTGTCTATCCTGATGGCCGTCTTAATGTAGCCTATGACATAAAGATTGCTGATGAGGTACTCGAACCGCTCAGGATAGGCCTTCAGGGACAGATCGTCGGAGAACTTGATGATCTCGCATATTTCGGACGTGGTCCTCAGGAGAATTATTCCGACAGGAATGATGGTATTTTCCTGGGTCTATGGAAAACCTCGCCGAAGGATATGATGTACCAGTACGTTTATCCGCAGGAAAACGGAAACAGGACAGACGTGAGATGGATATCATGTGCGGATGACAGGGGCCGCGGAGTCGTTTTCGTAGGAAGTCAGCCTCTGAGTGTTTCTGCATGGAACACGACACAGGAAGATCTTCAGAAGTCCATGCATATAGGTGAGCCGGAAGTTCTGACAGATTCGTTTGTCCTGAATCTGGATCTGGTTCAGACCGGAGTCGGAGGAACGGATTCGTGGAGTCAGCGTGCGCGCCCATATGACTGGCATCGTCTGCTGGCCAAGAACTATTCATATGACTTCTGGATGATTCCTGTCAGGAGCCTCGACGAGTCGGTGGATGCCGGAAGGAAGTACAATCAATAGTCATCCAGATTGTTTCTGTGCAAGATGTCCATATGGACGTAATAGTTACGTTGTGATGGCGATATCCCTTTTATGACACATTCTGCAAATTTGTTCAGGATCCTGAATGACTGTTGCGGGATGTGTCTTGTTACAAGGTATTCTACATTACCTTTACGAAGACTTGCAAGATTTCGTTTCAGGTCGTCGAATCCTACGACAATGCGTTTGGGATTCGGATGACGTTCCAGAAATTCATCAATCAGGAATACGCGTGAATTGGTCATGGCGACATGCACGACGTCCGGATGGTCCATAAAGAAACGTTCGAGAGTTTCCATGGTCTCTTCCGGCCTGTCGGGGTGTATGAATACTGTGTGGATGTTGCAGTCTGGGAAATGCTCCTTGATGTAGTCTGTCCAGCCGTGACGACGCGGGGCGTTCGGGTCAGCCATATGTTTGGAGTCTCGGATGAGTCTGACAAGAAGAATCTCCTTCACCTGACATCTTGTCGTGAGCAGAAAGGCACCCAGAGCGCCGCTTTTGTATGGATCCACTCCGTAATACAGGAGGTAATCGAGTTCGTCTATCTTGTTGTCTACAAATGCGTACGGAACTTTTAATGATCTGAGTTGATCTGCAAATTCTATGACGGCATCCCTGAAGACGGCATTCATTATGACACCTGATGGTGGTCTTTTGATGATTTCAGCACATTCGCTGCGGAATGATTGTACATCTGTCTGGTTGTAGAAGTATATGTCCAGGCTTATTGATGCGAACTGAATGGATTCGGCGGCATCTATGAATCCCTTGTAGATTTCTTCCCAGTAGTCTCCTTCTTTGTAGGATGGAATCAGACATGCAAACCTGTATTCTTTTTTGGATGCCAGGGATGATGCATTGGGGTTAGGAGAGTAGCCTAACTCTTCTATTGCCTTCCTTACCCTTTCTTTTGTCTCTTCAGATACACGCCCTCTGCCATAGACAACTCTGTCTACTGTTCCTCTTGATACTCCAGCCAGTCTTGCAACGTCAAAAATTGTGGGGGCGGAGTTGGCAATTTGTTTCATATGGATAGAAAATGGAAAATTTTTACAAAATTAAGAAAAATGTCATTAGTATGAAAAAATGTGTATATCTTTGCACCATGAGTGCACGTGCACGCGAATAAATATCTCTTTGATTTTCAAGGGAAATATTATACCTTAGCGAAAAAGCAGATGGAAAAAACATTCAAGTATTGGCAATGGCGGGTCATCATCAGTTCGATGATAGGCTACGCAATGTTCTATTTTGTTCGTAAGAACTTTTCGTTTGCCATTCCGATCTTGAATGAACAATATGGTATTTCAAACGCGAGCTTTGGTATCATCATGAGTCTTGGCGGACTGATTTATGGCGTTTCCAAGATGGTTAACGGCATACTTGCTGACCGAACCAATGCCCGCTGGCATCTGGTTGTCGGATTGTCTGTATGTGTGCTGACCAGTTTCCTGTTTGGTTTTTCAGATAGGATAAGCACTTTTTTTACAGGTACATCCGAGGGTGCTCCTTTTATAAATGGTATGGTGATCGTGATGGCCGTACTCTATATTATCAACCAGATCTTTCAGGGATGTGGTTTTGCCCCGTGTAACCATCTGATGGTCAGTTGGGTGCCTCCGAAGGAACTGGCCACAAAGATGAGTATATGGAATACGTCACATTCTGTCGGAGCTTTCGTTGTTGCTGTAATATGTGGATATCTTACCAGTTGGCAATTATGCTTCTGGGTTCCGGCAGCCATAGCATTCGTCGGCATCTTCTTCATTATCCTGACCCTAAGAGATACTCCAAAGTCTGTAGGATTACCCGAACTTCCTAAGGTCAAGGGTGAAATCGATGATACTGAACAGAAGGATCCAAAGGCATTCAAAGAATTCCTGTTAAAAAAGGTATTCCTTAATCCGGTCATTTGGGCTTTGGCAATTACTGACTTGTTTGTCTATATCGTCAGATTTGCTATTTTGGATTGGGGACCATCACTGCTTTCGGATATGGGGCTCAGTCAGTCTCTGAGCGGATGGACGGTTGCGATTTTCGAGGTCGCCGGATGTGCGGGAATGCTTTTTGCCGGTTATATCTCGGACAAGTTTTTCAAGAGTAGATGCCAGAGAGTCTGTGCCATTGAGTTAGGACTTGTTGCCGTATGTCTTGTTGCGCTTCATTTTGTTCAAGATGCAGGCATGCCTGTGCTTTTTCTGATCTTATTGGCACTTGCAGGTTTCCTTATTTATGGACCTCAGGCTTTGTTAGGTGTGACTGCGGCGAATATAGCGACAAAGAAGGCGGCTTCATCGGCAGTCGGACTTATCGGGTTTATGAGTTACCTCAGTACCATAGTCACTGGAGTCGGTTTCGGAGCCTTGGCGGATAAATTCGGTGGTTGGGGATGGATATTCATAACTATGGGAGGACTGTCTGTAGTCGGTACTGTCCTGATCTTTTCTCTCTGGGGACTTAAAGAAGGAGCCGGAGAATAACATCTGAACTTATTAATACCTGTAAAAATATGAGACTTATAATCAAAGAGACAAATAAAAGTGCTGGCCAGTGGGCTGCACGCTATATCGTTGAGAGAATACTTGCCCATCAGGCAAAGACAGATAAACCTTTCGTTTTAGGTCTGCCTACAGGATCGACTCCTCTTTCTACTTATGAAGAGCTGATTGCACTTTATAAGGCTGGAAAGGTGTCATTCAAGAATGTGATTACTTTTAATATGGATGAATATGTGGGACTTCCTGAAGAACATCCGGAAAGCTACCATTCATTTATGTGGAACAATTTCTTCAATCATGTAGACATTGATCCTGCTAACGTAAATATTCTTGACGGGAATGCAGATAATCCTGAGCTTGAGTGTGCGGGGTACGAAAAAAGAATCCGTAAGGCTGGAGGTATAGATCTCTTCCTAGGTGGAGTTGGTGAGAATGGCCATCTCGCATTCAACGAACCATACACTTCGGTACATTCACGAACACACGTTCAGACTCTTACCGATGATACTGTTCTGGTAAATTCGCGTTTCTTTGACAATGATGTGAATAAAGTTCCAAAACAGGCCATGTCTGTCGGTATTGCAACAGTTCTGGATGCAAGAGAGGTGCTGATTCTGGCTCTTGGCGTGAAGAAAGCTGTTGCTGTGAAGCATTGCGTAGAGGGCTGCGTTACACATGTATGGCCGATTTCTAATCTCCAGACTCATGAAAAGGGAATTCTGGTTTGCGATGAACTGGCAGTATCTGAACTCAAAGTATCGACTTACAGATATTTCAAGGATATAGAAAGAGGATAACGATGGCCAGATTCTTTGATCCGCCTCAGGCGAAGCCTCTTCTTCCCAAAGATAAGATTGACGGGGTCTACAGGTCAATGAGATTCAGAGTGTTCTTGGGAGCATTTCTAGGCTATGCTGCCTATTACCTTGTACGTAAGAATCTTTCGTTGGCTTCTGCTGATATGATTGCAGAAGGCCTGATCAACAAGCAGGGTGTGGGTATCGCTGCTTCCGCTGTGTCGATTGCCTATGCGTTCAGCAAGTTCATCATGGGAACCTTGTCTGACCGTTCGGACGCAAGAAAGTTCCTGTCCGTCGGACTTGTCATTGCCTCGTTGGTAATGATGTCGGTAGGTTTTCTCCCGTATTCTGCAGCCAATCCGGCAATCAATGTTGCCATGCTGTTTGGGGTCATGTTTCTTGTCGGGGTCTTGTCCGGGATGGGATGGCCTCCTTGTGGCCGCCTGATGGCATATTGGTTCTCAAATAATGAGAGAAGCTTCAAGATGTCTTTGTGGAATACCTCCCATACAATAGGGTCTGGTTCATTGGGAATAATCGCCCTTCTGGGAGTGACTCTCTTTGCGAATTTAGGTATTTCACAGACATGGAGGGCTGATTTTATTGTTCCGTCGTGCTTTGCTCTTGTGCTGGCTTTGTTCTGCTGGTGGGCTTTGAGGGATACTCCGGAATCCTGTGGACTGCCTTCAGTTGCCGATTGGCGTAACGATCATTCCGGTGTGAAGACAAAGGAGAAGGTCGGGGAGAAGGTACCGTTCAAGACGCTTCTCTTTGATTATGTCCTTAAGAACAAATGGGTGTGGATAATCGCTTTGGCCAATGCTTTCGTATATATGGTCAGGTATGGCGTAGGAGATTGGTCGCCGACATTCCTTCAAGAGACCGGAATCATGGACAAGGACGAATGTAAGATGGCATTTTCAATCCATAACTACGTCGGTGCTTTGGGAACCATTGCCTGTGGATGGATTTCCAGCAGATTCTTCAAGGGCAAGTGTGCTCCGCCTACAGTCATCTTTATGACTTTGGTTCTGGTGGGTACGCTCATCTATTGGCAGATCCCTCTGTTGGCGGATCTTACAGGTGTTGCCGCCAAGACATGGGCTTATGTCGCTCTCATCATTATCGGCTTCTGTATTTATGGGCCGGTAGCTTTGGTTACGATTCAGGCATTGAATCTGGTACCTAAGAACGCAGTCGGTACTGCAGCAGGTTTTGTTGGCTTGTCAGGATATCTTATCGGTGATTCCCTCCTTTCTAAGATCATTGTAGGAGGTATTGCAGACCACAGTTGGAGTATGGCAAATATGACTATGGTCATAGGTGCCGCTCTCGGTGTTGTTTTGTGTCTGTTGACTTTGAAATCTGAAAAGTAAGGAGTAACTGAAAAGGCTTGTGATTTTTCAGTTTTGTGTGTCGGCGGTCTGATGTGTAAGTTCCTGGATTGCGGACTTTGCTGTTTCTGCAAACTCCTCGTCGTCGGATTCAGCAATGATGCCGTAGTATTTCAAGGCCTTCTTCCTGTTACCCATCTTTTCGTAGATGTTGGCGATGTTTGCTGTGATGAGCATGTCGTCAGGAGCAATCCTGTTTGCTTTCCGGAACCATTTCAAGGCATCTTTCAGATCATCAGCATAGAATCTCAGAACGCCTTTGTCTGTCAGGAAGACAGCATCCTTCGAGTATGAGTTGATGCAATCATCTATCATTCTCTCTGCTGATGCAAGGTCGTCTGCCTCAATCAGTTGGGAGAGATAATCCTGGATACATTCCCTCAGATAGGACACTCCGTCGGTTTCAATCGGCTCATCAAGAGTGTCGGTCCACCTGTTCTGATTTTTCAACGAGCGTTCCAGAGCTGATTTAACTTCCTGCACAGCAAGGTCGTGTTCTGCCGCATACAGATGCACGGTTATCTTGCCAAGTCTGAGGTCCAGTCTGTCCGGATGGTTGAGTATTCCCTCGGTCAAAGCAGCCTGTGCAGCTATCAGTTCAGTGGAATCTATCCTGATTTCTGAGTACAGGTACCGTTGCACGCCGAGCGAGTCCTTCATCAGCAGATATTCGCGCCCGTCGTCCGGCTCTGTATCTGACAGAACGATCTCCTCGTTGATGGCTTTCTGAAAATGATAGTTTGCCTGCAGGGCAAATATTTCCGCATCGCCGGGATATGCTTTCTCCCATTCGTCGATCACAGCTGCAGCCCCGTCAATATCATATCTGGAAATAGCTTCATTGAATCTGTCATAGAGTTCCGCCTGAGTCTGCGCGAATACTGAACATGAAAGCATCACGACCGCCAATGTCAAAAGCAAACGTTTCATAGTCTTACAATTTTGGGATGATTACAAATATAAACATTTATACTGTAACTTCTATTGCTACCGCCTACTTTTCAGCCTTCCCGTATCCTTTTTTAGTGTCATGGTCATGCAACGCTCTGAGCTACAATGACATGCCAGGCAACACGGTGGGGCATTTTGCCCCCCCGTTTTGCCTGGCATCTTGCTGATTGTCAGGTAGATATGTGTCCATGGTGGCCGCGATCTTTGCATCGCATAGGGGTGACTCTGCGTGCTCTGAGTCTTCCCGTCCAGAAAAACAGCCGAATTCATGGACGGGACCTTCAATTTGCTACTGTCGTCCATGAAAATGCCCGTTTTTATGGATGAGAAATGCAAGACACCCTGGCTTTGACCTTATTGAGCCCGTTATCGCTATTCTGATGATGAGTAGTGTACCGGACCCTACTACAAGGCGTGAGGTCCGTATGCCGATTAACGAATGTGCCAGCAGCCATATGGCACGCAGAACATTTTGCGGTAACCTGTACAAGCGTATGAAGGATTCTAATATCGTTGCCTCAATGAGCGGACATAAGGAAGGCACCAAGGCTTTTGCCCGATACCGTGAGATTGACAAAGATATAAAGCGCGATGCACTGAAGGTCTTTGAAGCGATATGATTTATTCGGATTTATTGTTAGATTTGTGGAGAATTAAAACTTAAAGTTATGACAATGCAGGAATTAAAGATTTTTGAAGAAAAGCAGATCAGAACGATCTGGGATGAGGTGCAGGAAAAGTGGTATTTCAGCATTGTTGATATAGTACAGATTCTTACAGAAAGTAAGGATTATCTTACTGCACGAAAATACTGGAACAAGCTTAAGCAGAGGTTGTTGGCAGAGGGAAATGAAACGGTGACAAATTGTCACCAGTTGAAATTGAGGGCAGCAGACGGCAAATTGCGTTATTCTGATGTCGCTGATCTGGAACAGATGTTGCGCCTGATTCAATCAATCCCATCTCCAAAGGCCGAACCTTTCAAACGCTGGCTGGCACAGGTAGGAGCAGAAAGAATTCAGCAGATGCAGGATCCTGAACTCGGAATCCAGCAGTCCTTGATGGACTACAAGCGTCTGGGATATTCAGACAACTGGATCAATCAGCGACTCAAGAGCATTGAAATCCGCAAGGATCTCACGGACCAGTGGAAGGCACATAACGTAGAGGAAGGGGTAGGCTATGCCACTCTTACTGACATCATCTATCAGGCTTGGGCTGGACTGACCGCAAGGTTAGGGTATAAAGTAGGGTAGAAATGGAAAAGGTAGGGTAGAATTGTAAAATTTGCCAATCAGATAAATAATACAGAACTTTACGCTGTCACCCGTTCGGGTGGCGGCGTTCTTTTTATCATAAGATCGTCGAGGCGTTGAATTTAAAGTGAGAGAGAAATGACAGATCTTTTGACATTCATTGAGGCGACTAAGGGTACGAGCCTCAAAATCGAAGTGACAAGCAAGGACTTGCTGGAATTCGCGGATGCCCTCGTTGAAAGGGCGGCAGCAAAGGTAAGAGCGGAAATCGAGCGGCAGAGCGATGTCGAATACATTCCCAAGAAGGAGACAATCGATCTTCTGGGAGTATGTGATGCGACCCTATGACATTGGGCTCGTTCGGGCTATCTCGTCCCCGTCAAGCTCGGCCGGAGGGTCTTCTACCGTCGTACCGACATCCAGCGGCTCCTGAACCGTTGATGCTTCTTTCAGCAAAGAGATGAAAAGGGAAAGGCTCAAGAATCCATAGGATCTTGGGCCTTTCCGACGTTTATCAGCCGCAAACTATTCGTCTGTTCAGCAACCTTTCCGTCATGCCCGACTCGATTGTACCGTTCTCCACGATCGTCATGCCCGGCTCCGACCGGGCATCTTCCTTAAGTCCCAAAAGCAAGATGTGCATTCGTCAGACAAAGCCTTCCGAACTCCGATGCTTTCATCCTCGTAACTCGTAGAAAATGTTTCGCGTCATAGATGCATAGAACACATATGCACATGTATGTGTTTGTGCGTGAGCGTATGTGCGTATTAATGTGTTGGCATATTAA
The DNA here is from genome assembly GCA_045539015.1 of Candidatus Cryptobacteroides sp. Lineage (GTDB taxonomy): Bacteria > Bacteroidota > Bacteroidia > Bacteroidales > UBA932 > Cryptobacteroides. The sequence continues at coordinate 5,264 of JAZQEN010000090.1, read as the reverse complement.
CACATAAACACATTCGTGTGTTAACATACAAATATACTTTTATGTCTTTATACACATATGCATTTATGCGTTTATAACCACATAAAAATATGCACCAAACCTCTTTCTTTCACTCTCCAAATGTGTCACATCCATTCAGAAAATCGTGTCACAAAATCGGTCTGCATTCTGAGGAGCGTTAGTCCAGATTGCAAGATGTGTGTACGTGTCACGAACACGGTAATTTGGTCGGGCAATAACTTGGCAACAGTGAAGCAATATCTTCTGTCGTACAAAGTATGGCATAGTATAATATATGTAGTCGCCCTTCCCTAAAATATTTTTATATGAAAAAGGAGAAACAGGTCTATCCGATTTTAGGGAAAAGCAGTAGAAGAATTCTTGAATTATTATGCAGGATTCTTATGTGGGCTATATGTAATTGGGATATTCGGATCTAGTGATTAGCACTCCAAATATCCTCTCTCAAATGCTCCGGGATAGAAGAACTTTGATTCTCTGTCCCGGAATTTGATTATGATGTACTTCTCATCAAGGGACATTACTGTGCCGGGACCAAGGCTCTTGTGGGTGACAGTAGCTCCAATGGATATGTCCTTCCAGGACTTGGTTGGCTGTGGCTCTTCTGTAACTGTAGGACGGTCGTCAGGCACTGAAGATGCATTCTGGACATCTTTGGAAACCGGAACTTCTACCACCGGCTCTGCCTTGATCTTCTGCATATCGATGACAGTATCCCATCCTCCAATCATACGGCCGTCGTGAGTGCTGATGCCGGTATATTCGAGGCTGTCGTCCTCATATCTCTTGAACTTATAGACGGCATCGTTCATCAGTTTGCTGTTGAAGACATTGAGGCTTATAAGCAGACTGAAGTCCTTTAGGGTGAGGCCTGTGACCTTTCTGAACAGCTCCGGTTCCAACTGCATTATGACATCCTTCAGGCAGTATTCGCGATAGTCTGTCAGATACATGAACACTGGGATGCGCGTAGCAAACTTTATGAGTTTCTCCTGAATCTCCTTCCTCTTGCTCTTGTATTCCTTCTCTTCCTCTGACAGTTGCTTCTTCTCTTTCGGAGTGATGTCTTCGCCTTTGGTCTTCTTTACATTTTTGACGTGCTCGGACTTGTTGATGGTGGTCTCGATGTCGGAATTAAGCGAACGAAATCCTTCGATGCTCATCAGCGCCTTCATCGCCTCAGGATTGTTCAAGAGCCTCTGGAGGGTGGCGTTATCCACATTGACAAGGACCGCACTTTCCCATCTTCCGGGAGAAGGGTGGCAGTCGTTCCACTCATAGCCATATCAAGGATGCCGGCCGCATCAATCTCCTTCATAGAACTTCCGTCGTATGCCAGAATCGGCAGGAATTCAATGAATTTTGCGACCTTCTTCTCCGGATTTATCTCCTCTACGTTGAGGTTGCAACTGTATTCCTGAACCTGTTTCAAAGCTCTGTTGGGAGCAACGTCAAAAACATAGCAGAAAGGCTTGAGAATCACTTCTGAACCCCATTCATCTCTGGTCGTCCAAGGTGACTGAACGCGGAAGGCCGCCTGGAAATATGTCTCCGGGCTTGATGAGTTTCGGAGTATAAGGATTCCCGTCCAAGGATTTATAACTCCAATTTTGAATTGCAGACCTTGTTTCTTGTGAAAGAAGCTGGGTCATTCTTATTTATAGGGGTGGGAACAATTCTTGATCTTAAAATGAGTAATCCCCCATAGAATGCACTCTATGAGGGATTTGTGTACCCGGAGCCGGGGATGAAAGTCTATGTCTGAATAAAATCATGAAATTAGAATATATGTATATAAACTATTGAAACACAATGATATAAAAGGGTAATCGTGTTGCCGTGCTTTTCGTTTGATTTCATCAAATTTCGGAGATGTGGTGCAAATATTGGAAATTTGCACCACGGATTTTTAGAGAAAAGGATATGGCTACAGTTACGGCATTCATAAGGGTTTCGACCAAGAAGACGAAGGAAGCAAATGTAAGGTTTCGCTTGAGGGATGGAAGGGCAGTGCAGCTGCTGTATTCCAGTGATATTACAGTTAACCCTGAGCATTGGAATCCGAAGAAGGAAGAGATAAAGGCAAAGATTCTGATGGATCCGGCAAAACGTGCAGAATTCAACAGGACTGTGGCCCTGCGTAAGTCGCAGATCACCGATCTGTACAATGCTGCACCGGATAAGTCGGTACTTACTTCCGAGTGGCTTTCTGCAGAGATGTATAAACTTCTGCATCCGGTGGTCAAGAACAAGGAGGGTGTTTCTTCTTTCTTCGAGGATTTTGACTATTTCCTGGAGACAAGGAAACTCTCGGATGTACGTACCCGTAATTTCCGTGTGATTTATCGTGCCCTGCACCGATTTGAACTTTATAGGCGTATCAATGTGTACAAGAAGTTCCGTCTGACCTTCGATGTCGTCACTCCGGATATCCTTCGAGAATTTGAGTCATTCCTGCGCAAGGAACATACTTTCTTCACTCGCGATGCAGAAACGGGAAAGTTCATCTGTTCACGAGCATATAAACCTGTTTATGATGCATTCCCGGAGACTCGTACTCCGCAACCACGCGGTCATAATACTATCAACGATGTATTCGCAAAACTCCGCACATTCTTCCGTTGGGCAGTGGAGCAGGGCAAGACTGAAAACGATCCGTTCAAGCATTTTACGGTAGAGGAATGTGTCTATGGAACTCCATACTACATAACGATTGAGGAGCGAAATCAACTATATAAGACTGATTTGTCTGCCACTCCAGCCCTGGCAGTTCAGAGAGATGTATTCGTCTTTCAATGTCTGATCGGATGCCGTGTGGGAGACCTGTATAAACTTACCAAGGCAAATGTCATTAATGGAGGCGTAGAGTATATTCCACGCAAGACCAAGGATGGCAGTCCGGTGACTGTGCGTGTGCCATTGAACTCTATTGCAAAGGAAATACTCGAGAGATATAAGGACCAGCCATTCGATGAACTCCTTCCTCTGATTTCGCAGCAGAAATACAATGTCGCCATCAAGAAGATGTTCCTTGCCGCTGGCCTTACCCGTCCGGTAGTAGTCTATAACCCAACCACCAGCGAACAGGAAATCCGCCCTCTCAACGAAGTTGCATCTTCCCACCTGGCCCGCCGCTGCTTCGTAGGCAACCTCTACAAACAGGTCAAGGACCTAACCTGGTCGGCGCCCTCAGCGGCCACAAAGAAGGCAGTCGCGCCTTCGCCCGCTATCGTGAAATCGACGAGGATATGAAGCGGGATCTGGTGAGTATGTTGGAATAGTGAGTTTGTAATATAATTGATCATTAATGGCCTATTAGATGAAATTTTATTAAATGATTTAATACCTTTGTAGATATAACTTAAATATGTGTATTATGAAGAATTTTGATAGTAGAACATATAGTATTAATGATTTTCTGGAGTGGAAAAATAATGGTCAGTTAGAGCTGAATCCGAATTTTCAGAGAAGATCTGTTTGGAATGACAATGCTAAATCCTATTTAATGGATACGATTGTTAGAGGACTCCCTATCCCTAAAGTGTTTATACGCCAGAAAATAAATGTTGCCACTAAAAATTCTATAAGGGAAGTCGTCGATGGACAACAGAGATTGAGGACAATATTATCTTTTCTTAATGATGGATTCTGTATATCAAAAAAGCATAATTCGCAATATGGAGGCTATTTTTTTTCTCAGTTGAGTCAAGTTGATGATGAAATACAGGCAAATATCTTGAATTATGAGATTTCAGTTGATTTGCTGGTTAATATGCCTGATCCACAGGTTTTGGATGTTTTCAGTCGATTAAACTCATATTCTGTGGTTTTAAATGAGCAAGAAAAGATTAATGCTAACCATTTTGGTCCATTTAAATTACTTGCTGATCAGATTGCCAAAAAGTATTTTGAATTTTGGATTCAAAATAAGATTATCTCCGAGAAGAAATGCTTAAGGATGGATGATGTGAATCTAACAGCGGATTTACTAATCGCAATGTGTGTGGGAATAAAGGAAAAAAAGAAAATCAAGGCGTATTATGATACTTTTGAAAAAGAATTTGATTATGATATTGATCAGTTATCAGATAGATTTGATAATGTAATGTATGTCATTCAAACTCTATTCCCTAATGGTATGTCGGATACGGAGTTCGTAAGAGTGCATTTATTCTATTCATTGTTTACAGCGTTCTATCACTTACTTTATGGTTTACCGTCATACGATATGGAAGGGCTTGATTTCTCAATCAATATAAACAACGAAAGGCAAGTGTCCAAGATAAGACATCGATTAGATCGTATTGGATATATATTCGATAAAGCTGATGAAGATATAATGGCTTTATCTCCACAGGAGCAGCAATTTATTGATAGTAGCCGTCGTGCTACGACCGATGCTAGTAAGAGGAATCTTAGGACAAAATTCATCGTGGAACTAGTTGCTAATGCTGAATGAATACAATTATAACAACATATAGGGATGCGGTCAATAAGGCAACTCAATATATGCAGGCGGCATATGCGAAAAATGGAGATGGGGGTTATATGTATAGCCAGGAGCACCAAAGATTTATTGTCGATGCATCAGTATTAAAGTTCTTTATAGCATGGGAGACGTTTTTAGAATCAGTTTTTTCAGCGTTTTTATTGAAAAAGCAAACTCTGCAGGGGACATATGTTAATACATTCGTTACTGCTGTTGATTTTGAGCATGCAAAGAAATTGTTAGTAGGTACTAATACATATTTTGATTGGGCTAATCCAGATAAAGTGATAACATTATCTAAACTTTATTTAGGAGAGATTAATCCTATTTATAATGCTGTTGCATCTATTAAGTCGGACCTGTTTGACTTAAAGACGATTAGAAATGCTGCCGCTCATTTGTCGTCAACGACCCAAAAGTCATTGGAGTCGATGGTTCAAAGGAAGACAGGTCGTTTAGCGATAGGAATAAAACCGGCAGATTTTATGATAAGTACCTATAACGGTACTGTGTATTGGTATTATTACAAAGATTTATTAGATGCTGCAGCGGAAAGCATTGCTAATGGTAATACCTGATTTTGAGTTTCATTAAGAATTGTTTAATTTTGAAACATGAATATTTGTGACTACATAAATGTACAGGATGACCGTATTATGAATGGTCTGATTCCTACAGTTAACCTCATGTCCAAGATTGAATCGTCTGGAGATGAGGACGTAGTCATTGATTTTTCAAGAACTAAGTTTATTTC
>JAZQEN010000089.1:0-25702 GCA_045539015.1 Candidatus Cryptobacteroides sp. | reverse complement strand
TTATAATTCTTCAAAAGAATTAACGCTTCTCGATAAATTGTATTTTCTCGGTACTTGCTTCTTGTACTTTTCCTCAATCTTTTCAATGAACTTGTTGTTACCGTTTTCTCTCAAACGGGCTGCAAAGATACGGACTTTTTCTTAACCTCCAAATTTTTCTGCAACTTTTTTCGAAAAAATTGATAATTTTGCCCCCGATATGATTTCATTATGGCAAATATTCCTTGTTTTCGCTAAGATCGGAGCCTTCACAATAGGTGGCGGCATCCCTATGATTGCTGCAATCAAAAGCGAACTTGTAGAAAGGAAATGGCTGAAGGATGAGGATTTCGTTGACATCATAACCCTTGCCCAGACAGCCCCCGGACTTTTTGCTGCGAACATAGCAATCCTCACGGGAAACAAACTTAGAGGAACAAAGGGAAGTATCGTAGCGACCATAGCTAGCTGTCTTCCCCCTTTCCTGATCATTCTCCTTATCGCCATCTTCTTCACAGGATTCAAGGACAATGAGTATGTGATACGCGCGTTCAAGGGAATCAGACCCGTAGTGGTCGCCCTGATCGGAGTGCCTATGATAGATATGATCAAGGCAACCAAGATGAGATGGTGGTCATGGGCAATCGTAATATTATCGATGACACTGGTGTGCTTCCTGAAGGTTTCTCCTATATATATATTGATATGTGTGATTGTCATAGCTCTGTCTGTGGCATATTACACTGAAAAGAAGAGAAAGGAGGGACTGAAATGATATACGTAGAACTCTTCCTCACCTTTTTCCTTATAGGAATGTTCACCATCGGCGGCGGATATGCGATGCTTTCGCTTATCCAGAGCAAGGTGGTCACAGAGCACGGCTGGATTGATGATACCATGTTCACGGACATCGTGGCAATCTCTCAGATGACCCCGGGACCAATAGGTATAAATTCAGCGACATACATCGGATATGAGGTCCTGGCAAATACCGGAGCATCGGAATTCATGTGCGTACTTGGCTCATTCACAGCGACCTTCGCAGTGGTATTGCCGTCATTCATCATCGTTCTGGCCATCTGCAACATATACAACAAGTTCAAGGACCATTACCTCTTCAAAGGAGTGATGGAAGGACTGAAACCTGCTGTGCTCGGACTCGTCGGAACCGCCGCTCTGGGACTCGCCACACCTGAAAACTTCATTGACTGGAAAAGCTTCATGATATGCCTGCTGGCATTCATCGGCATCTTCCTGAAGAAGATCGGCCCTTTTGCCGCGCTGGGACTGGGAGCGGTCGCCGGACTGTTATTGTACTAACCGATTAACGAAGATTTCTTCATGAACTGGTTCATAGAACTGTTTACTGAACATACTTTCATACAGGCCGTGATGATACTCTCGCTCATCTGCGCAGTGGGACTGGCACTCGGCCGCATAAAACTGAAGGGCATTTCCTTCGGCGTGACATTCGTATTCTTTGCCGGAATCATTGCCGGACATTTCAATATCACGATCGATCCGCAGATGCTGGTCCTCGCCCAGAACTTCGGCCTTATACTATATATATACTCTCTCGGCCTGCAGGTGGGTCCAGGATTTTTCTCATCATTCAAGAAAGGAGGCATCAAACTGAACCTGCTGGCGCTCCTGCTCCTGGTGACCGGCTCCCTTATGGCAATGGCAATTCATTGGACCACAGGCATTTCAGCACCTGATACGGTCGGACTTCTCGCCGGTGCAGTCACCAATACCCCTATGCTTGGAGCCGGACAGCAGACCCTTCTTCAGATAAGCCCGGACAACCAGCAGGCGGCAAACGACATGGCAATGGCATGTGCAGTGGGCTATCCCTTCGGTCTGATAGGAATGATCCTGTGCGTAATCATCCTCAAGAAACTGTTTGCTCCCAAAGATACCCAGCAGAACCAGACAGCCACCTCAGACAACACATTCGTGACAGAATACCAGATCAGCAACCCTGCCATATTCGGAAAAACCATCATGGACATAAGGCAGAATGCCGACTGTCAGTTCGTCATTTCCAGAGTATGGAGGAACGGGAAACTCATCATCCCTACTTCCGAAACTATCCTCGAGGAGGACGAACATGTGCTGGTGATATCTGCAAAGAAGGATGTGGAGCGTATCAAGACACTTTTCGGACACAAGGAAAATACGGACTGGAACAAGAAGGACATTGACTGGAATGCAATTGACAGCCAGCTGATTTCAAAAAAGGTACTTGTGACAAAGTCCCGCCACAACGGAGTGAAGCTCGGCGACTTGAGACTGCGCAATTCCTACGGAATCAACATAACAAGAGTAAACCGTGCAGGTATAGACCTGCTCCCCAACCGCAATCTGAGACTTCAGCTCGGCGACAGACTTACCATCGTAGGAGAATCAAGGGCGGTGGAAAGGGTAAGTGCCATCCTTGGAAACGAAGCCAAGAGGCTTAGTAACCCGAACCTTCTCTCGATATTCATAGGCATTATTCTCGGCCTTGTACTAGGAAGCATTCCGATTGCCATACCTGGCATGAGCACCCCTATCAAACTTGGAATAGCAGGCGGCCCTATAATCGTCGGCATCCTTATGGGAGCGTTCGGTCCCCGCCTCCACATCACCACATACACTACACGAAGTGCCAATCTCATGCTCCGACAACTCGGTCTTACGATATATCTGGCCGGACTTGGACTGAGTGCAGGCGCAGGCTTCTTCGATACGGTATTTACAATGGAGGGACTTAAGTGGGTGGCTATCAGCATTTCGCTGGCCGTCATCCCGGTACTCGCAGTGGGACTCATAGCCAGGAAATTCTTCAAGACAAGTTATGCCGATAACGTGGGCATGCTTTGCGGAAGCATGGCAAACCCGTTTGCACTTGACTACGCCGGAAACGGATCAGACGGCGAAGATCCTGCCGTAGCTTATGCGACTGTATACCCCGCCAGCATATTCCTGAGGGTCATTTCAGCACAGATTATCATACTGCTCATAGGTTAAAAAGATTGTTTTATCAGGTGGTTTTGCTATCTTCGCAGAATAAACAACACTAACCGGATAACCAATAACAATCTGATATGAAGAAAATCCTCATCATGGCAGCTGCAGCCATCATCGCTGCTTCATGCTCATCTGAACAGGAAGTTTCCTATGACGGAACCCTCTCGGTAGTACCTCACCCACAAAAGGTACACACTCTTGACGGAACTTGGAATGCCAAAGGCGCCACATTCAATTACGGAGCTGACCTTGACGACAGATCCAAAGCAGTAATCAACAACTTTGCAAAACAGCTTTCACTTGTAAGCGGTTCTACCAGCAAGGTCACAGAAGGCAACGGAGGCAAAGGATTCATTTTCATCCTGGAGCCGGAAATGGCACATGAGGCTTATTCGATCGTAATAAGCGGAAAAGGCGCCGTCATCAAGGCGTCCGGCCTTAACGGATTCAACTATGCGATACAGACCATCAAGCAGATGCTCCCTGTAGAAATCTACGGAGACGCTCCTACATCTGGACTTGACTGGAACCTCCCATGCGTGGAAATCGTAGACGCTCCACGTTTCGCATACCGCGGACTTCATATGGACGTATCTCGTCACTTCTTTGATATGGACGAGGTGAAGAAATATCTCGACATCATGGAAGTCCACAAGCTCAACACCCTCCACTGGCACCTCACTGATGACCAGGGATGGAGACTTGAGATCAAGAAATACCCACGTCTTACCGAAGTGGGATCCATCAGAAACAAGACCATCATCGGTCACATCTTCGAAAGCAACGAATATGACTACACCCGCTATGGCGAAGGCTGCTACTTCACTCAGGAGCAGGTGAAGGAAGTTCTGGAATATGCTGCTGCAAAAGGAATTACAGTAATTCCTGAAATCGACCTTCCAGGCCATATGCTCGCAGCTCTTGCAGCATATCCTGAGCTCGGCTGCACAGGCGGCCCTTACGAAGTATGGGGCGACTGGGGCATCGCTGATGACGTGCTCTGTGTCGGCAAAGAAGAGACCATGCAGTTCCTTGAGGATGTACTCACAGAAGTATGCGAGCTCTTCCCTGCAGAATATGTGCATATCGGCGGCGACGAGTGCCCTAAGGTACGCTGGGAAGAATGTCCGCACTGCCAGGCCAAGATAGCTGAGCTCGGACTCAAGGATGACGAAAACCACAAGGCTGAGCACTATCTCCAAAGCTATGTGACAGCACGTATGGAGAAATTCCTTGCCGAGAAGGGCAAGAAGCTGATAGGATGGGACGAGATCCTCGAGGGCGAGATTGCTCCTAACGCAACCGTAATGTCATGGAGAGGCGTTGCAGGCGGTCTTCAGGCTGTACGCTTGGGTCATGACGCCATCATGACTCCGAATACATTCTACTATCTCGACTATTATCAGTCACTTGACAAGGAGAACGAGCCTCTTGCAATCGGAGGATACCTCCCGGTAGAGAAATGCTACTCATACGAACCTACTACAGCCGATATGACAGACGAGGAAAAATCACATATCCTCGGAGTTCAGGCAAACCTCTGGACAGAGTACATCGCAACTCCTGACCACCTCCACTACATGCTTCTCCCTCGCCTTGCTGCGCTTTCAGAAGTACAGTGGTGCCAGCCTGAGAGAAAGGACTGGGAAAGGTTCCTTGACAGTGCAGACGATTTCTGCGCGATCTACGACATGATGGGCTACAAGTACGGCACACATATCTTCGACGCAAAGGGCGTGATCAACGTCAACCAGGACAAGGGATGCGTAGAGGTAGAACTTCAGGCACAGGGTGACACCCCTATCAGATACACTCTTGACGGCAGCGACCCTACTCCGGAGTCACCTCTCTATGAAAAGCCTATCGAAATCAAGGAAAGCTGCATACTCAAAGCTCAGAGCGACAGACCAGGCATGGGCAACAGAGTATACGAAAAGCACTTCGCAGCTCATAAGGCTATGGGACGTCCTGTACAGCTTATCACAGAAACTCATCCGAACTACACATTCACATGTCCGGACCTCCTCACTGACGGAGTAGTTGGTGTAGGCCCATACAACAGCGGAGACTTCGCAGGATGGTACAACAAGCCTTTCGAGGCCGTCGTCGAGATGGATGGAACACCATACAGTGAAGTGACTGTCAGCACATTCGTATTCAAGCACGACTGGATCCTCAACCCTAAGACCATCACTATCTTCACCTCTGAGGACGGCGAGGCATTTACAGAGGTCACATCCATGAAGGTAAAGCTTGAGGGTGAGATAAACGACGGCAACGGATGCAAGGACTACACTCTGAAGTTTGGAGAAACCTCTGCAAAATTCATCAAGATCGTTGCGGAGACATACACAGAACTTCCGCAGTGGCACCCTGGCGCCGGACGTCCTGGATTCCTGTTTATCGATGAAATTATCGTGAATTAGTTAAAAAATTTAAGTTTTTTAGGATTTGTTTCTAAAATAATTTAATTTTGCAGATTGTAGTAGAAATTTACTACCTTTGTCGAGCAGTGCTGTGGTGTGCTGTGGTGCAAATACGTTAACTAATTAACTTTTAGGTGTGTGAAAAATACCTTGACGATAATTTTAGCAATCGTCTGTGCATTTGCCTTAAGTTCCAAGGCGAATGCACAGGACTTTGCTGTAAAGACCAACATACTTGGCGACGCGATGGGATCGCTAAACCTTGGCATCGAGGGCAGGCTTGCAGACAGGTGGACAATGGATCTGAGCGGTCATCTCGATCCGTGGACGCGCACGGACGGCCAGCTTTGGCGCCACGGATTTCTTCAGCCTGAAGCAAGATGGTGGTTCTGCGATACATTCTCAGGACATTTCCTCGGTCTTCACGCCCATGGAGGCATCTTCAATGTCGGAGGAGTCGACACTGACATGAAATTCATCAACAACGACTTTTCCATTCTGAGAGACTCCAGATATCAGGGTTGGTTTGCCGGAGCAGGCATCGCCTACGGATACGACCTGATCCTGGGAAGGCACTGGAATCTTGAGTTCGAGATCGGAGCCGGATATGCATACACACGCTACGACCAGTTCGAGTGCGACGTCTGCGGCTCCACACTCGCCGAGGATCTCACCCACCACTATTTCGGCCTGACCAAGGCAGCGGTAAGTCTTGTATTCCTATTCTAAACGGTCCTATCATGAAGAAACTGATCATCATACTTTTATCTTTTATGGGGGGATCGATTGCAGCCCTCAACGCGCAGGAGACTGATCCGGCGTACAACCTGTCCCGAAAAGGACAGGACTTCAACGTCGGACTGAATCTCAATCTGAACACAATCGACGTCAAAAGCAACAGAATGGTCGTGCTGACACCATTTGTGGCTGGAGAAGCCGACACACTCAACCTTTCTTCAGTCGGCCTGATGGGAAGAAGACGCTACTTCTACTACGAACGTAACGAGAATAGATATCCGGAAGTTTTTGAAAACGAGAACTTCAGAGCGGGAGAGAATCCGGACTCATTTACTTGGGAGGAGACATTCCCATACGAGAAATGGATGGACGGTTCATCCCTGAAACTCCGCAAGCAGGTTTACGGATGCTGCAACGATATCATCGAAGAAATCATATACGATTTCACACAATATCACGACTATCATCCGGTATTCAAATGGATAGTTCCGGAGGCAGAGCTTGAAAAAGTACGTTATCTCAAGGGTTCTGCCTTCATCGACTTCGTGGTTTCTACTACGGACATACGTCCTGAATACCGCGAAAACCGCAGGGAACTCGGTAAGATCATCGGGACCATCGACTCTCTCAAGGCTGACGCCGATATCAAGATGGATACCATATATATAAAGGGATTCGCTTCGCCTGAGAGCCCGTACGACAACAACACCCGCCTTGCAAAAGGCCGTACAAAAGCCCTCAAGGACTATGTAACCCAGCTTTACCATTTTGATGAGAACTTCATCCTGACTTCATATGAGCCGGAGGACTGGGAAGGGCTGAGGCGCTTCGTGGAGTCATCAAACATCAATCACAAGCAGGAAATCCTCGAGATCATCGACTGCTCACTTGATCCGGATCCGAAGGAATGGAAGCTCAAATCAACCTATCCTGACGAGTACCGTTTCCTCAAGGAAACCATCTACCCTGCACTGCGTCACTCAGACTACAAGATCATCTACAAGATACGCATATTCACAGATATCAATGAACTCAAGAGAGTGTTCCAGGAAGCTCCGGCCAAGCTGAGTCTCAGGGAGTTCTTCACGCTTTCCACAGCATACGAACCCGGTTCGGAAGACTTCAAGAAGATATTCGAGGTCGCAGCGCTGGTCTACCCTGACAACGAGACAGCAAACCTCAATGCAGCCAATGCAGCAATGATGGTGGATGAGCTGGACAAGGCAGAGCGCTACCTCAGCAAGGCAGGAGAAACTCCGGAGGCAATATACGCACGCGGAGTGCTGGCCGGTCTGAGACAGGACTATGCTGCCGCAGAAGAACTCTTCCGCAAAGCCGGTGAAATAGGAGAAAGCGCCTGCGCCGAAATGCAGAAATTCAACAATAAAAAATAAACAACAAAACCAAACTAACTAATTATCATTTTATTAACACATTTTCATATGAAAAAGATTTCATTTTTGATGGCTGCCCTGCTCGTAGCAATGACAGGTTGCCAGAAGGATCCTCAGGCTGGTAATGACAATGGCCTTTCGTCTGACGACAAGGTGTACATGTCATTCTCGATCCAGACAATGAACACACGTAGTGCAACTGACACTGAAGATGAAGACGACTATGCATCATCTGATGCATACCCTAGCATCGAGGTTGGTCTGGACAAAGAAAACACAATCAGCACAGTCGATGTTGTTCTCAGAACTGCAAATGCATTCATCCACGCAAGTCAGGTGACAGCAGCTAAGGATGCAGAGGCAACTGACCACCCTACCTGGATTGCAGAATTCCCAAGCAGTCAGTTGGTTGACGGAACTGTATATGATGTATATATCTATGCTAACTGCTCTGCAAAGCAGGATCTTGATGCCACTTCAGATGCAGGAATTGACCAGATGACTGCTGAAAACAAGTTCTGGATGACCAATGCTTACACTGCAAGAAAAACTGCTGCCATCAACCTTGCTGCGGCAACAAAGGAGAATCCGTTTGACCTTGGTACACACTATGTTGAGCGTTCTATGGCTCGCTTCGACTACATGCCTGTCAACAATAACGTATATGAGGTAGCATCAGGAACAACTGTTACATTGACCGAGGCTGCCATCATTAACCAGAGCAAGGAGTTCTATCTCCTTCGCCGTGTATCAGACAATGGTACTGCAACAGGTGCAAACTACGCTATCGGAGGCGTTGAACTTCCAGCAAACTATGTAGTTGACACTGACTATAAAGAAAAGGCTGATGGATGGAAAGCTGGTCTTGAAAATAATTTTGACTATCATATGACTGCACCTGAAGGATGGGACTGGCAGTCAATCGCTCCTACTGCCCTGACACAGACAGACAACTGGGATGGAACAACAGATGGAAAGCATGACGGAGACTACAACCATGATCTCAACGAATACTATGTATGGCAGTATGTAAAGGAGAACACAATCCCAGGAACTACCATTCAGGAAAACGGTATATCTACTGGTGTAGTATTCAAGGGCGAAATCGCTTCTACAGACCCAACTATCGCTGCAGCAATGACTGCAGGTGAGACCATCTATGTATTCGAGGGAGTTCTTTACGGATCATGGAATGATATTAAAGCACTCGTTGATGCTGGAACAGCTTCTGAGGCGCTTACATTTGCATATAATGCAGTAGAAGCAATCGACGGACCTACCGCTGCAAATTATGCACAGTATGGCTTCAAGGGATTCTCTCCTGTTAATGGAAAGTACTACACTTACTACTATTATTGGAATCGTCACAACGACAATGGCAATAACGAAGATATGGGTGTGATGGAATTTGCTGTCGTACGTAATAACGTTTACAAGCTCTGCGTTGACGAGATCACAGCATGGGGTCACCCAACTCCAGGCGGAAATGATCCGGATCCAGATCCAGTAGACCCATCTGATCCAGACGAGTCAAGCGAATACTACTTCAAGGTTACTGTAAAGGTTCTTCCTTGGATCGTACGTGTTAACCACATCGGATTCTAATCTTCAAAGCAAACATTTCATTTTTGAATGAAAATTAGAAGTGTAATATTTTATCCTGTCATCAGACTGGGGCTCATCTGCCTCAGTCTGGTGATGGGTTTAAATTCCTGTAATCTGGTATGGACCGATCAGGAAGACTGTCCTCAAGGACTGTCGCTCCAGTTCGTCTATGACCACAACATGGAGTTCGTAGATGCCTTCAACACAAAGGTACACTGCGTTTCCGTGCTGATCTTTGACCAGGATGGAAACTATCTCACCACATTGGATGAGACAAGTGACATACTCAAAGACGAAGAATACAGGATGAAACTCGACCTGGAGCCGGGAGATTACACTCTGGTGGCATATGGAGGACACCCATGCGAAGAAAGTTCATTCAACACAACTCAGTTCATGACCAAGGCATCCAGCCATATCACAGACCTATATGCTGAAATGGAGCATGAGGACTTCGTATCTGATGATGCCAAGCATGATTTCTTCCATGGAATACACAACTTCTCTGTTGTGAAAAATAAAGTCAGCGAAGAGAAAGTCTACCTTACAAAGAACACCAATAACATAAGAATAGTCCTTCAGCAGATGAACGGTGAGATCATCACCCCTGATGAATTCACATTTACCATCACTGACGACAACTCTCTTATGGATTGTGAGAACAACATAGTACCAAAAGGCACTGTCACATACAAGCCTTATATTACAGGTCAGGCGACAGTCGGTAGCGCGGCAGACGGAGAAAGCCCTATTACTGCTGCTTATGCCGAGTTCTCCACATCAAGACTTACTACCAGCACATATCCAAAATTGATCATCAGAAGTGTTGAGAAGGATAAGGATATCATCAATATTCCTTTAAACACATACCTACTCCTGCTCAAGAGCGAAATCTACAAAAACATGAGTGCACAGGAATTTCTTGACCGCGAAAGCGTTTGGTCTATCGTATTCTTCCTGGACTCGGGCAACAGATGGATCAATACACACATCGTTGTCAATGACTGGACAGTCAGACTTAACCATATAGGACTATAATGCAGACAAGAGGCCTCATACAAGGAGTAATAAGACTATGGATATTATCCACAGTCTGCTTTTGCATGGCCTCATGTTATACAATCTGGTCAGAAGAGAGTCTGATTCCTCATTGCGAGGAAAAAGTCCGTCAGACGGTTACGCTCAATCTGGCTATAAGCCATCCGGATGCAAGCATCAGTACAAAAGCGGACCTGGTATACGACGACCTCACATTCAGTGCAAACGAAGCCGCCGTTAAAAGTCTTACTGCTTTCATTGTCGACTTGAATTCCGATGGTTCGGAAAATTACGATGGGATCAAATATTTCAGCACCGATATTGATCCTGTCGACTTCAACAACGGAATATATATAATGAGCCGCACTTTAGAAGTGGAAACAGGTTCAAAGCATATATACGTAGGTGCCAACCTTAAAGAAGAGCACATTCAGGCCTTTATCCGGAACAAGCCGCTGAGCCTTGAAGGAGAAGGTCCTGCTGTCAACATGGTAATGACCCCAGACCCCACACACAGCGGATTAGGAACGGACATCGCAATGTTCGGGCAGATTCTGACAAAGGATGGGGCAACAACCATTTCGATTGAAAAGAACACCAAGGATTACTACCTTTCAGGCGACCTTGAGCGCCTGACGGCAAAAGTACTCCTTACATGCAAGGAAGGTGAGCCTGGTCTTGTGGTTACTGGAGGCAAGGGATGGGTGGAAACGTCTGAAATGAGATATACACTTAACGTCACAAACAAAAGGACATTCATTGACAGACGTAAATCTGATTCCTACGATGTAAACATAGACCCTAACTGGAATCTCGGCAGCTGGGTCACAGCTGACAACTCAGCAGAAGGTGGGTTCGGTCCGTTGAATGACCACGCCTCACAATTCGAGTCCTGGTCATCAGGAGACCTGGTTTACAGACTGTTCAATGACAGATATAGTGCATCTCCTCTTGCATATGAAGAAAACAAGATCGGAGCAGGCAATTCTCCGGATCACTATACTGCCGGACTATATTGCCTCGAAAACACGGCATACGACAATATGAGTCTAGCATCCTCAAGCAAGGATAACGCTGCTAAAGTTGCAACCACATATGCCGTAATTGCAGTGCGATTCATTCCAAGAGTCATTGTAGGATGGGATCTCAGCAATAAATATCCGACATCAAAGCAGGATGCAGTGACAAACTACCTTGTATACAACAGCACAAGTTCCGAGTATGAAAACGGTACTTACTGGATGAGGATGGAAAACGGAACCCCTGTATATTACGGACTTGCAGGAAAGGACAAGATGATTGCTGACGGTAAGGCAACCGCCAGTGAATTCACTTGCTACAGAGGAGGCTGGAGTTATTACACCACCTTGATTGACGGAAACGTATCCGGTGATAAACTGACCTACGCAAACATTGACGCATGGGGTGTACAAAGAGACCATTATTACATATTGGCTATTGATAAAATAAGCAAACCTGGCTCTGCCATACCTGGTGAGGAGTTCATCAAGATCAACTCCATCACCACAAATTGGGTAGACAGAGGCTCACATGAAGTAGAAATCAGACCTACAGAAAGATAGGATGAAGAGAATTATATTCATATCGTTATTATTCATTGCCTTAGCTTGTTCAAAAGAAGCTAAGGTATCGGATGATACCCCTATGATGATGAATGCAGTAACGAAATCCCCGACTGACTTCGGTGCTGATACTCCTGTATTCCTGTTCTGGCTTGATTCGGACTTCAACAATATAGCGGAGGATACATACACCCAGCCATATCTTACAGCATGGCCATACCTTGGAATAGATTCATACAAGCCAAGCATCCAGACATATAATACCGGTAAGAGATATCCGGATAACGACCAGGAGGTATATTGCACAGGCTTCTTCCCTGCAACTCTCATCATTGACGAAGGTGCTGAGCCACGAAGCTGGACAAAACTCTCTGTACCATCTGAAGATATAGGTGTTTTGGATGTCATGGTAGCTCCTGAACACATCACGGGAAAGTCAAGCCAACATTTCGACACAAAGAATCCGGAGGAACCGCTTGTATTCATACATGCACAGAGTAAAGTATCGTTCAAGGCAAAGATGGGTACAAATATGGCCCAGAACAGATACCTGAGAAATATAAGGATTACCATTCCGGGAACCGAAATGATGAGTACACTCAAGTGGGAAGGTGGCAGATATATAGCTGACGGGACCGCAGACGAAAGTTATTCGGTAATTCTGGAAGATCCAAGCAGCACTCAGCTGGACCCGAGCCAGAAGGCGCGAGACCTCGGCCACATCTTCATATATCCGAACAAGGAATCCCTTGCGATAGATGTGGAGGTCGAAATGTCCGACACCCCACTCTTTACCGAGTCTGAGAGACTCCACATCAAGGCAGATGTACCGTTCAACCTGACTGACAACATTTCTCCTGTACTTAGAGAGAATGACGCTTATGAAATAATATTGGTGATAAACTACGACTCCATCGCTCTGAAAGGCCGAAAGGCAGAGTGGGAGGAAGGCGGAAGTCTGCTGATACCGATATATCCGAACTAGACAAATAAGATAGATGAAGAATTTTTCAATATATATTTCCCTGATACTGACGTTGATGCTGACATCAGTTGCATGTTCCGAGGAGACCATGCATCTGGAGGAGGGTCTTGTCGGGCACAACCTTGTGCAGTTCAAGGCAAGCAGTTCAAGACACATAACGAAGGCAGGCCTCCAGTATACGGACTTTGATCCATACACCAAATACCTGCTGTATTGTGCAGAAAGCGGTGAGACCTACGACTGGGGAAATGCTATCATGTACGACAGACTCGGTCAGGAGGACGACATGCATCTGATTAACTACGGAAAGGATCTGTTCTTCGACGGAAGAAGACTTGACTTCTACGGAGCAACGCTTTGCAGTACAAGGGCGTATCCTGAAAACATCGCTCAGCCGGACAGTCCCATGATCGGCTTGGCATTGGAGTCATACGGGGGAACATTCCCAGACCTGATGTATTCCAGAAATCTCAAGGGCTGCACATCCCAGAGAGGACTTCTGGAAATGAACTTTACTCATGCTCTAAGTAAAGTGGAGGTGGAAGTATCAAGGCAGGATAACGATGATCTTGAAGGAGTAAGGATAAAAAGCATATCTCTCCTAAACACTTCGACTAAAGGTAAACTGGATATTGTAAACGGAGTATGGTCCGACTATGATACTGATGCTGAGATACTCATATCTGATGAATTGATGGCAGTAGACTTAGAGCCGAAAATGATGCAGAGCGGCGGAGCAGACGCATTTGCACTGCTCATTCCTAACGAGACGTCAAGGGAAGTCGTCAGTCTCAGCATAACCTTGCTGACAGCAGATGACCAGGAGAAGACATTCGTCTATCCACTCTATGCCGCACCTGCCACAATCGACCTGGACGACACTCCTTCTGAGCCGTTCATCTTCGAGCAGAACCATAGGTATGTGCTTTCTGTCATCCTTCTGAGTGACGGCGTCCGCGTAATCGCCGTAGCCCCTCAGGCTTATGACTGGATTGACGTGGAGGTGGATGCATATATGGGACAGCCTGTCAACTTCGGAGGTCTGATGTGGATGGACAGAAATCTTGGAGCAGAGAGCGCAGACTGTGAAAACGACTGGGCAAAGACAAGAGGGTTCTACTACCAGTTCGGTCGCAACATACCCTATATCTTTGATGTGGAGAAATTTGTCAACAGAAACCAAAGCGTGAAGAATGTATTCCGCACCCAGGAAGGAAAGACCACTCAACTTGATATCGGATACGAATACTTCTTCACATATAATGATAAAAGCGAAAAGGTATACGGCGCTGTTCAGGGAGGCACCCAGACATGGCATAATTTCTATTTCGTTGCAGCACAGGAAGTCAACGGTCAGAAGGTAGGTTGGGTAAATGAAGGAGCCGGATGGGAGTGGAAAGGAGCGAAACTTATCAATTACGCATCCAGCACCGTACCTCATTACAGCCAGATCAATGGAAAATTCATTCCCGGAACCCCATTCTGGACAGTAGAGCAGCAGGGAGCGGAAGGCAGCGAATATGCGCAGTGGCTGGAACCTCCGGTAACATCAGGCAACATCGCGATAAACCCAGGAGACCCAGGTATCTATCATTTCATCTGGGATGCACGATATTATACGGATTATCTTCAGTCAGGAGCATGGTGCGTGACTGATTGCAAAGCCCCAATGGACAACAATCAATATAATCATTGGAGGAATCTCACAATTGACGAGTGGACCGATCTTTACGAGGGCTGGGACACCGGTTCCACATATCCTGCATACAAGGGCTGGCTGCTGTATCACGGTTGCCCTGACACAAGAACAGAGGACACAGATAAAGTGAACTACTACTGGGCTGACAACTATGGAAATCCTATTCCGGACAACCATCCTTGTCCTAAGGGCTGGAGAATCCCTACCAAGGAAGACTTCGCCGGAATCCTCCCAGACCACAATATTGAGAACTCATGGGCTGAAGAGCCGATTGCAATGTGTATCCTGAATGAAACATACGGAGATGTACTCACGCAACACAAGGAGGCTGCAGCATACGGAATCGACCATGCAGGACGTAAGGTCATCTATCTGATCAAACGCATGGGCGAGGAGGAATGCTACAGATTGAGACTTCTATGGAAAGACAGCAACCTTACAAGAAACCAGTATTATGGACTTGGATCAACTGATGGAGACCACAACATGCAATATCTTGAGATCTCACGCTATCCTGGAAACAGCAGCATGAATTTCGACAAGTATTTTAATGCGGAGGAAGTTGGCTACCTTTACACAACCAATCCAGGACAATCCACAGCCATTGAAGGTACATTGATCAATAAAGAAGTGAGGGTCATGACAGGAGAAGAGCTGAACAATCTCGGATTCCTGACCGACTTTGACTGGGACACTCCGACAGAGGTCATGCAGATTCCGATCTGTGGATTCATCTATACCGCTATGGGCGTGGACGGAATGTATAAAGACGGAGATATGACCATCCTCAGATGTACAGACTGGACAACTAACTATGACCTTGCAAGAAAAGTAAGACCAGTGGAAGAAGGAGGAGAGGGACTGACTTTTACAGAAGGTGCATATCCATACAACGAGGCCATGAACTGGTGTGCATATATCAGAACAGACCGAAACACCGGACTTTTCTCCGGATCGAGAAAGTCACTCGGAGACCAGATACGCTGTGTGCGCGACGTGAATGCAAATTAATTGGAAATGAAGAAGATAATATACATATCTTTGGTGACTCTGCTGCTTGGAGCCTGTTCCCGCATGGAGAACGGAGGTGCAGGAAGTGCAGATGAAGGGACAAAGATAGAATTCATGCTGCCTGGAGCGTATGACAACATTCAGGGAATGATCGGAACCAAGGCGCTCGATGTACTTGATCCTCTCAGACATATAAACGACGACGATCCATACGGAAAGGACTATGCCGAACTCATCAGCCTCCCTATGGGAAGCACTCTGTGGCTGACCTATTCCAAGAAGGACGAACAGACCGGGGAATATTCCGAGCCTGAACTTAAGGCATACAAAGTCATGGACAATGGAGGATACCACTCCATGTTTGCATGTCCCTTCCATGAAGAAATCGGTACGGACGGTCTTACATATAAGGTGGTGGACAATACCACTACAGACCAGCCTCTGATCCTTACTGACGGAACATACCGTTTCAAGATGATTTCCCCTGCTCTTCCGATCAGCCTTGATGCTGAGAAAGGGTGGAGACTTCCTGCAGACAACGGAATGTATTTCTATGCCACTGACGGACGATACCATGAGACAGCTCCCAAGGATATAGTGGTGAGCTCCGAGAATCTGCTCAATGACGGTAATAATGTTCAATATGTAAAACTGAATCCTATCATCAACCAGACAGCAAGGTGGAGATTCAGGATATTCAAGGGAAACAATGTAGAGTCTCTTGAAATGATGCCTGCCGGTATCGAGGTCAGCGGTCTGCAAAACCCTTATGATTCGGAAAACGGAGAGAAAGTTTCATTCTATTGGGCATCCGACGACATCAGCGACACGCTCAAGATGAAGATGGGAGACAAACTTCAATGGGTGAAGATTCCTGCAGAGAAAATGTGGACGTCTCAGGAAACAGGACCGGGAGGAGTACCTGCAGAGGCTCTTTGCGGAGATGTGGGTTTCCTTCCAACCAATGCGCTGAGTACTACCGTCGTCATCCTTTTCAACATGCTGGTAAACGGTATCCCTACCCAGTATGAGACTACGGTAAACCAGAGGATATTCGAACATGCGCACTCATATAATATAGGTGTGGAGGTCGACCAGAAGGATGGTATCCGACTCTTCAACTGGCAGAACCAGTCCTGGACAGGAGACCTTGAACTTTATCCTCAAAACTAAAAGAAAATGAAGTATCTGTCATATATATCACTCGCATTGGCTGTCATTTTAAGCGGATGTGCGGACACAGCTGATCTTCCGGCTGAAAATGAAGATGAAAGGGTCATAATGGTGCCTTTCTCCATCGGCGCAGCCGAGTACGAGTGCGACGATGCCACAAAGAGTCTTGCACCTTATATTCCGGATGTGGAGAACCTCATCTATGACATCTGGGTGGTACAGTACAGTAGCCGAGGTGTCCTTCTGCCACGTTCTACATTCCACTACAGAACGACAATGCCGGGAGCACTTGTCGTAGGAGGTATCGAGTATGCCGGAAGCACCTCTGAAGGATTCGCACTGGTTGAAAGCACAGAACCATGTACCGTATGTTTTATTGCGAATATGGGAGACAATGTACCCGAATGGCCGGACAACATATATGCATTCCAGGAAATAATGATGCCTGTGTTGAGCACAGATGCATCGCAGAAGTTGAACCGTACACCTATGTGCGGATATTACCATGGTCCTATCACTCACGGCTCAAGCGTGGATGTTTCTCTTGGACGTATGATCACCAGACTGAATGTAGTGATCAACAACCAGACAGGAAGTGACATAACCGATCTGGTCGTAGCACTCACCAATACTCCGCGGTATGCACACATATATCCTCATACCGATACCACTCCTATGAATGATGCGGAGAAGGAGGGCACGAGAATTAACAGAGATCCAGGTATCTCTCTTGCTGCCGGAGAAACAAAGAATCTGTACTATTACATTGCACCAAACCTCTACGGCGCTGCATGGCCGACAACATTATGGACCACCTGCAACGTAGCGGGGACACCGATGCAAGGGGGCATGATTCTGGGAGACAGTGTTCCTGACCCGTCAGAACAGGATGTCTATCCTCCGGTAACTCCTGAAGGACGAGATCTGCGCCTCTACCCGAACAACCAATACACGTTCACAATCAACTATGTTGACAATAAATAAAATCAGTCCAAAAGCATAAAACTTTGCGGTTTTATGCTTTTATTTCATATCTTTGCAAACTGTGGTGCAGTGTGGTATGATTTAACATAACTATATAATATGAAAATTGGAGTAGATCTCGGAGGGACAAACATCGTCGCAGGACTTGTAGACGGAGAGTCTCTGATAAAGAAAGTAAAGGTACCCTGCCCTGCAAAAGGGACTCAGGATGAAGTGGTAGATGCAATCGCATCATTGATAGAGCAGCTTATAAGCGACGAAGTGGAGTCGATCGGCGTGGGAGTTCCATCTGTAGTAGACACTAAGAACGGCATAGTATACAATGTGGCTAACATCCCTTCATGGGTGAAGGTTCCTTTGAAGGATATTCTTGAGGCCAGGTTCGGAAAGCCGGTCGGAATCAACAATGATTCCAACTGCTATACCCTCGGCGAAAGCCGTTTCGGCCATGGCAGAGGTCTCGCAGACATAGTATGCGTAACCCTTGGAACCGGCGTAGGTTCAGGCATCATCATAGATGGAAAGCTCTATGAGGGCCGCAATGCCGGAGCCGGAGAGGTAGGATGTCTGAGCTATCTGGACAAGGATTACGAGAGCTACTGCAGCACTCCTTTCTTTGTGGCTCACAACACTACAGGAGCGGAGCTTTCTGCGAAGGCCGAGGCCGGCGATGCGGAAGCGATCGCCCTATGGAATGAGTTCGGCCGCCACCTGGGAGAGCTTGCAAAAGCGATCCTCTTTGCATATGACCCTGAAGCAATCATCTTCGGAGGAGGCATCGCAGCAGGTTATCCTCATTTCGAAGCGGCACTGCGCGAGCGCATAACCACATTCCCATACGAGACGGCAAAGGACGTGAAGATATTCTTCTCGACAGACGGAGACATGGCCCTTTACGGCGCTTCGGCTCTTTAAACCAGATAAACACAACAATACATATGATCAGAAAAATCATTCTTACATTTGCCGCACTTGCGGCCGGTCTCATTGTGACGGCCAAGCCTCAGAGAGCTGACATCAAGCTTTCTGAGGGATGGTTCATACAGTCTTCGGCTGAAATCAGCCTCGACGGCGCTCTGCTCTCAAGCAAAGGCACTGATTTCGGCGACAACTGGTTCAAGGCCAGCGTGCCTTCAACAGTAATGGGAGCACTTACTGCCGAGAACGGTCTTTATGCTGATGCCTTCATGGGCAGGAACTATGCGGAGATCGACCGCAGCCGGTTTGAAGATCCATGGTGGTACAGAACCACATTCAACGCTCCGGCATTGAAGAAGGGCCAGCGCGCAGAGCTCAACTTCGAGGGACTCAGCTACCGTGCAGACGTATGGCTCAACGGAGAGCTCGTAGTGTCGGCAGAGGATTTCTACGGACCTTTCAGACAGTTCTCTTTCGACGTTACAGATCTGCTTCAGAAGCAGAACTACCTTGCTGTGAAAGTATACAGATGGGAGAAGGGTGAGTTCAACATCGGATTCGTGGACTGGAACCCACGTCCTGCTGACGAGAGCATGGGTATCTTCCGCCCTGTATGGCTCCGCTTCAGCAATGAGGTAGCTATGAAGAATTCTGCCGTGAAGTCAACGGTCAACGTCGAGACCCTCGACGAGGCATGGCTTACAGTGGAGACAACTCTCTGCAACAAGAGCAACAAGGAGGTTTCAGGAGAACTCCGAGGTCAGTTTGACGGAAGGGAATTCTCATATCCTGTAACTCTCGAGGCCGGCGAGACTCGCGTGGTCAGCGTTGGAGATATTGAGGAGCTCTATGTAAAGAACCCGCGTCTGTGGTGGTGCCACAACCTTGGTACTCCTGAGATGTATTCAATGGACCTTTCTTTTGTGGCAGACGGCAAGGAGTCTGACAATCAGACGGTTGACTTCGGCATCCGTCAGCTTGACTCGTATTTCAACGAGGACGGCTACAGAGGTTTCATCCTCAACGGCAAGAAGGTGCTCGTAAAGGGTGCCGGCTGGACAGACGACATCTTCCTTCGCAACTCCGACGAGCGTAATGCTCAGGAGGTGGCATATGTGAAGGACATGAACATGAACACCATCCGTTTCGAGGAGGTCTGGGGAACATCCCAGAACATCTACGACGAGTGCGACCGTCAGGGAGTGCTTGCCCTCGTGGGCTGGAGCTGCCACTGGGAGTGGGAGGTCTACACAGGCAAGCCAAACGACAGGAACGGCTGTATCTCCTCGCCTGAGGATATCGAACTGATAGCACAGTCATGGAGAGACCAGATCCTGTGGCTGCGCAACCACCCTTCGATCATCTGCTGGTATGCAGCCAGCGACATGCTTCCTCGTCCTGCACTCGAGCAACGCTACCTCGACATCCTTGCAGAGATCGACGACCGTCCTTACACTGTCCATGCAGGTTCGGCAAAGAGTTCTTTGAGCGGTCCTGCGGGCATGAAGATGTGGGGACCATATGAGTGGCAGGCTCCGTATTACTGGTATTCTGAGGAGGCCAAGGGAAATGCCGTAGGTTTCAACACCGAGACCGGTATCGGAGCGCAGTTCCCTGTATATGAATCACTTGTAAAGTTCATCCCTGAAGACCAGCTCTGGCCTGTGGGAGATGCATATGACTATCACACCACCACATCACGCGACGCCCTGCATGACCTCAGCGAGCTGAAGATGGTCATCGACAAGCGCCACGGCGGGGCTACCGACCTTGCCGATTTCATCCGCAAGGCTCATTTCATCGACTATGAGGGAACCCGCGCAATGGTCGAGGCTCACCGCGTCAACGTGCCTCGCTCGACCGGTATCATCCAGTGGATGCTCAACTCGGCATGGCCTTCACTCTACTGGCAGATGTATGACTGGTATCTCGTACCGACTTCAGCATACTGGTCTGTAAAGAAGGGATGCACCCCTCAGCAGCTTATCTACAACTATGCGAATAATACTGTCTATGCAGTGAACGACGAGAAGGCGGATATGAGCCTTACAGCTGAGATGACCGTATATGGACTTGACGGTTCTGTAGTAGGTGAGACTTCCTCTGCCGTTGAAATGCCTATGGGCTGCTCGGTGCCTGTATTCGAGGTTCCGGATGTCGAGAAGGTGGGATTCGTATTCCTTACCCTTACTGACGCATCCGGCAATGTGGTGGCACGCAACGAGTATGTGCTTCCTGAGGTGAAGGACAAGCATGACTGGGCGAAATACCGCTGGTGGAGAACCCAGCTGGAAAGCTATGCAGATTTCTCGCCGCTGAACGATCTGGCCGCTGCTGATGTCAAGGCATCAATGGTCAGGACTGCAGAGGGTCTTGAAGTCACACTCGAGAACAAGTCATCTGTAGTTGCATTCTTCGTACGCATGGCCTTGAAGGATGCAGAGGGCGAATATGTAGTTCCGGCCTACTGGAGCGACAACCTTGTCAGCCTCGCTCCCGGACAGAGTCTCACATTCACATGCACAGCTGACATGCCGGAAGGCGCGACAGTGGAGATCGACGGCTGGAATGTAGCCAAGACCACCCTTTAAATCCGGCTGGGTCATAACTCGTTGCATCTCAAATTTCCTGGCGCATAACTCACTGTGCTACAGCGCATTGCTAAAACCTCGTGCTCCCCAAAGGGAGCACGAGGTTTTCATATTATACTGGCTGATAGGCACTTAGGCGCCAGTGCTTTTGTCGTCCCGGAATAGGTTTACAGACAGTTGAACAATATGAGTCTGCCCTCTCCCCCCCAGCACTGCGCAACATAAATTCTTAACCAACAAGTAGTTACAACTTTTACAGCGCGCTTTTGGGAGCGATGCAAATGCCATAAAAGCCTACTAATCAGCGCATTACACTCCACCGCAGCCAACTACTTAATGTTAAACCTCCGGTAAACAGATTTCAGGACAAGAAAAACAGGTCAAGTTATTTACGCGCCCACTTTGTGCGGATGATATACCATGCTCCTGCGATGTACGCGATGATAAGAGCAGTATGGATACCGAGTTTGGCGGCAATCTGACCGGATGATGCTGAACTGATATCGAATCCGGCAAAGAAAGCATTGTCGATAAGCAGGGATATGCCATAGGCTGCCCCCATAAGCAGGAAGATGGACAGAAGCCTGCCCCAACGGTATGGGATCGGATAGTACTTTGCTCCAAGGACAGCGCTGATTATGAACATGACGATATAGCTGGCAAGATGTCCGTACGCAGCAGCCCAATATGAATACTTCGGCATGAAGAGGATGATGACCAAGGCTGTGACTGCCAGGCCGGAAAGGGTGATCCAGATAGCTACATTGGTCTTGCCGGAGAGTTTATACCACATGGAGACATTGAACAGCATACCCAGAATCATATAGGACAGGAGCATGATGGGGACAATGCCTACGGCCTCTCTGAACTGAGGACCGAGAATCAACGCGATAATGTCTATATACAATATGACTCCAAGGAAGACAAAACCGCAGAATGCTGTAAAATATTCCTGTACAGAGGCATAAAGCTGTCGAGAATCCTTCTCACGTGCCTGACGAAAGAAGAACGGTTCTGCGGCATATCTGAACATCTGGATAAAGAGGTTCATGATCACTGCCAGCTTGACAGCAGCCTGATAGAGGCCAAGCTGCGAGCGCCATTTTTCCGGATCCGAATCAAAATATCTGAAGAGGATCCTGTCAAGGAAATCGTTCATGATACCAGGCAGCGCAGCAATCATCAGAGGAATCGAATATGCCAGCATCTGGCGGGCAAGCTTCGGCTCAAGTCGGAAGCTGAGCTTAAGCAGGTCAGGAATAAAGAGCAGACCGCATACTATGCAGCTTATGAATATTGCAAAGATCACATAACTGAAATCCGGAACAGCAGGGATGAAGTGCAGTAACCAGATATCCGATGACGTCAAGGCAGAAACTTCACAACCAAGTCTCTGGGCAACGCCGGCGCAATATTTCGGAAACGTTATGAACAGCAACAGGTTAGCAGCTGTCTCAGTAATGATTTTAGCAGTCTTTATGAGGGCAAATTTCATTGCCTTGTTTTCATGCCTCAGCTTTGCGAAAAGGATCGCCGTCACAGCATCAAGGGCAAGGATGCCTCCCATGTATTTGACGCAGTCTCCATATCCGTCATAGCCTAGCGCAGAGGCTATAGGAGATGCAAAGGCCAGCATAAGGGCAAGGAAGGTTGCACTGACACAGAATACCGTTACAAAAGCGCTGGAGAAGACTTTTTTCGGCTCCATCCCCTCCTTGTTGGCGAAGCGGAAACATCCTGTTTCAAGGCCCAGTACCAGAACGACCTGAAGCACAGCGATGTATGCCATGAATTCGGTTACTACTCCATAATTTTCAGGAGAGAGCACCCTGGTATAGATCGGAACAAAAAGGAAGTTTATGATGCGGGCAAGGATTGTACTGAGACCGTAAATCATGGTCTGACCTGCCAATTGTTTTAAAGGATTTGCCATAATGAGAGCAAAATTAGCTATTTTTGCGCAAAATTTAATGATATGAAGAAATTTGCATTTATAATGTCATGTATCTGCATGGTGGCAATGGTTTCATGCAAGTCAAACACGACTTCAAAATCAGAAGCTCCGGCAGAGAATCCTGACACCACAAAGATCGTCGAAATCAAATCAGAAAACATGGAAATGAAGAAAATTGAAGAGCCGGAGTTTGACATCATCACAAACTACGGCACAATGAGAGTAAAGCTCTACAGCAAGACCCCTAAGCATAGAGACAATTTCGTGAAACTCGTTTCAGAAAAGTTCTATGACGGAATCCGCTTCCATAGGGTCATCGAAGGATTCATGATTCAGACAGGAGACCCCCTCTCAAAAGATATATCCATGATGAACCGCTGGGGCACCGGCGGCCCTACTCCGGACTATACTGTTCCAGCCGAATTCGTGCCTGAATATACTCATAAGAAAGGAGCATTGGCGGCAGCACGAAAAGGCGACCTTGCAAACCCTAAGAAAGCGTCATCAGGATCACAGTTCTACATCGTTCATGACCCGGAGAACTGTGCGCATCTGGACGGACAGTATTCCATCTTCGGAGAAGTTACCAAGGGACTTGAAATCATCGACAGGATCGCAACTACAGCAACCGACCCATATGACAGACCGGAGAACGATGTAATCATCTCGACAATCAAGCCTGTCATCGAAATTGCAGCTAAGCCGGCACCAGTACAGCCTGAGGCAGATTCGACCAAAGCAGAGTAGCAGCAATGAAGAGTCTTACGGGAAAATTTGATACCATTTTCATTGATGCCGATGACACTCTTTGGGAGAACGAGAGGTATTTCAGGCAGGCTGAAGCGAAGTTCATCGAGCTTCTGGCTGACTATACCTCGCCGGAAGGCGTGCAGGACATGCTCTGGCGTAAGCAGGAAGACAACATTCCCCTCTTCGGATATGGCTCAAAGACATATATGATAGGAATGGCAGATGCAGCCATGGATCTGTGTGGAGGACACCTGCCGGACAACATATATTATGGTATCAAGAAGATAATCACTGAACTTGCGTTCCACGAACTGGAGATCATTGACGGTGTAGAAGACACCCTGAAGGCTCTCCAGAAGCATTATAAGCTCATCGTGGCAACCAAAGGAGACCTCACCGAACAGATGGGAAAGTTCCGCATCAGCGGTCTGGCAAAATATTTTCATCACTGCGAGGTGATGGAGAATAAAGACGAAAAGAACTATCTGGAGCTGGCAGCCAAGCATGACTTGGACCCATCCCGGATGCTTATGATAGGCAATTCGGTAAAATCGGACATCGCACCGGTAGTGAATATCGGCGGATGGGCCATCAACACCCCACACGAAGTCGTATGGGTACATGAAATGATGGACATGCCGGAGTCCGACAGGATCATCGTAGTGAACAACATTAAAGAAGTGCCCGGCTATCTGATATAGTCATCACGTTGTCATTTCGCCACTTTTTATTGTCATTTCGAAGAAACATCGAAATTTTCTCCCGAGGCGACCCGACTAATGGCACAGTATTCGCAATATCCTATAACCGAATAGTTTTTTCATAGGTTAAGTTTTAGGTTAGAATTGCACGGCGGCCTTCGATGTGAATCGAGGGCCGCTATTCTTTTATTTATTCTTGCCATACGGAGCCTGCTCCGGCTCACTAAGGTATTTCGCCTGAGGGGCGGCTCCATATCCATAGACTGTAGGTCTGACGATTTCCACTGTCATTCCGAGAGCTGCTATCATTCTATAGAAGACGGCAACGCTAGGTATGATTACTCCGTTCTCTATACGGGATATATATGACTTAGTCGTCTGAGTACGCCTTGCTAGTTCTGCCTGCGACACCTTCGCATCCTTTCTTGCATCACGGAGAATCAGCCCTGTGTAATATGCATACGCGTCTTCTTCGAACTTGGTTCGTTTAGGAGTACCTTCCTTTCCATATCGTGCATCAAGCACGGCATCATAGTCCTGAATCATCGGTCCGCTTGTATTCATAATATTCCTCCTTGATCTTTAATGCCTTTGTTATTTCACTAGTTGGCGTTTTCTGTGTCTTCTTCTGAAATCCATTGAACAGAACTACTATCTTTCCTTCATCAAAAATAAAGAACACCCGATATATGTTGCCGTTATACTCCGTCCTCAGTTCATACAGCCCATCACGAATATGCTTGACAAACTTCGCTGGCAACCGGTCCTGAGTCTTCAGTAATACCAGCCCATAGTCAACCTTCTCCCTTTCCTTGACAGTCAGCCCCTCCATAAACTCGCCAAAATATCTGCCAAATGTTATAATCCTCCGTCTCATACTGCAAATATACGAAGGGTTACAATATCTTGCAACGTCATAGGCAAAATATTTTACACTTTTAACCTTTTTGATATTCTAAGCATTAGGTTAGAATTGCACGGTGGCCTTCCGATGTGAATCGGGAGGCCACTATCTTTTATTATGTATCAATGAGTTGTTCTGAGTTATAATGAAGGGGACGACTGAAAGACTTTTTCCATCCCCTCAATCATCCCCTAAGCCAAAAGCGTGCAGAGCATCTTACGATGCCGTCCCTGTCAGACTACTTGCGCACCCCAATA
>JAZQEN010000088.1:0-23126 GCA_045539015.1 Candidatus Cryptobacteroides sp. | reverse complement strand
GTGACCAACCTCGATCTCAACTGAACCACCCTTGAAAGAAATAGTGTAAGCATCCTCAGCGTTTACGTCGATAGCGTTCTTCTGGAGCTGAACTACAGGAACCTGGATTGGCTCAAGACCTGCAACAGTGATCTCGAGAGTCGCAGTGCGGTTCTCCTTATCTGTGTTTGCAGTTGCAGTGAACTTGATTGAAGCGTCACCTGCCTCGCCCTTCTTAGGAGAGATAGAGAGCCACTCAACAACGTTCTCACCTACGAGAGTAGCAGTCCATGCAGCATTTGCATTGAATTCAAATGATACAGGAGCCTCGTCAGTACCTACAGCAGGGATAGTCACCTGTGTAGGAGGGAAATCAGCATGAGGAACAAACTCTTCCTCACAAGCGACAACAGCAAAACATGCTGCCATCAGAAATAATGCAATTTTTTTCATAATAAAATTAATTGGGTTAGTATAAATGTGAATAAATAAATTTCTATCGTTTATAGATTTCTCCACTCACTTCGTTCGGTCGAAATGACATAATACACACAGTCGAAATATTATCAGAGAGAATCTAAATATTGGTCAAAGGCTTTCTTGATGTCACCCCAGTAGTCATACATCTTGATATGGCAAAGGTCGAAGAAGAACATTCCTTCTGTCGATGCATTGATGCAGGCATCTACGATGTCAGGCATCAGTGCTCCCTGACCACCTTCAGCGAAACCTGTGGAGTTTCCGATGTCAGGTCCGCCTATGAACGGCACGTCTCCGGCAAATATTGTCTGAGCCCTCTTGCAGAATCCCTGCATAGTCCACTCGCTGTTTCCATAAATGGACTTGGTAGAGGCATAAGCACCTATGATCATTATGTCGCAATGGTCTGCATATCCATACTGATTGTAATCAGCTGTCGCCCAACTATATGCATTCTTCGCATTGTAGTTCGGACTTGCCCAGTTCACTCCGGAATAATAGTAGCTTGAATACCAAGCTCCCACATATGCTCCGAAACGGATATCAGGATTTACGGAATGTACCCTTGCTGAGGCCTTCTCCATGAAGTCGTGGATGTTCTTTGCACGGAATGTCATCCAATCACGCTGCATTGCTGTTACATAGTTGTCAAGGCTGTTCTGACCAGGAGAGAAAATATCATCAGGCCAATTCTCCACCTTCTTTCCGATATATTCCTCAAATTTCTGACGGGACACGTCAGAGAAATCACTCTGAAGGTCATTGTCATCGTAACGGCAACGGTCAAGGATGATACCCTTCACGTCATATGCTGCAAGATCTTCGAGGATTCCGAGAAGGTACTCGACAACTTCGTCGTTGGCAGGGTTGAGGAACTTGGTTCCTGAACCCATATCCATACAGCTCTTAAGACCGTCTGATGTATTAACAACGGTTGCCCATTCCCTCTTGGCAGTTCCGTCAAAGAGAGGGCCGTCAGATCCGAGGCCATAAGGACATTCCTTACCGCCCACCATAGTATTGATGGCAGCATAGACATCGAGTCCCACGTCCTTACCAGCATCAATGAATGCCTGAAGATAGTCGAAATCAGCAGTTCTCTGAAGCCACTTGTATCCTCCTGTAACCCACGCATCTACCTGAGTAACAGGGCCTTCGACGTCCGAACTAAAAAGTACACCGGCTGTTGTAGGACGGACTTCAACGATAACTCCGGTAAAGCCTGTCTCCTTCAGACGTGCCATATCCTTGGAGATATTCTCCTTATCATTAGCATAGTCCTTGAAGTTGGCAGCCGCATCAATCCATACAAGACGTGCCTTGGCCTCCTTTAACTCAGGCTCCGGGTCAGGATCTTCCGGACCAGGCTCCTCAGGTCCAGGTTCTTCCGGACCAGGCTCAGTAGTCGGCTCCTTCCAGTCATCACTCCAAAGGTTTCCGTCATTAGGATCCTCACATGCTACAAAAGCAGCAAGTGAAAAAAACATGAATATGTTTCTTAAAATCTTCATCTTACTTGATCATTATTGTACTTCCGACTGCACGCTGTGAGCCGTCTGACACCTTGATTGTCTCCTTGCCATTCACAAGCATGCAGCTTGATCCGCCTCCGTCAAGGTTGATCGCCTCGACACACCCAAGATCAAGAAGCACATTTGCGACATCAGCAGTAGTCAAACCAGCAACGCCGTCAGTCATCTGTCTTCCTTCGCAGACAAAGGTAATCATTTTTTTGTCAGCTGTGACACCGATCGCAGTGCGTGGCTGATTGCTGTCAGGACCGATACCTGAGGTGCCGTTGAAAAGTTCCTCGACATAAGTATCCTTGAACTTTCCTCCATCAATCAGGAGCGGTCCACCACCGATAGCAGTCTTTGCTACGAACTCTTCACCTCCTTCCGGATAAGATGCAGACGGCTGGCTTGCAGGTTTTTCCTCCCATGAGTTTTCGGCAGGAGCAGGATACATATAATGATTATCCCAAGTTCTATAAGTCCAGCAAGCATCGAATTTTCCAGACTCTGACTCAAGAAGAGCTGCACGGGTCGGATAATACATTGTCACCCAGTCCTCTGACGCATAGTTGATATTATATGCGAGAACTTCTGAGTTTCTTACAGCCAGGCTCGAAGAATAGTTCTTTCCGCCTGACGCATAGAAGAAACCGGCGTTGATAACTATCGGCCACTGAGCCTCATCATAAACCTTCTTTGGAGTCTTGAATGAGTCAGAGGTACCCTCCATAGCTGCATCATTGATGCTCCAGATATCCCACTGAGCGGAAGTCATGTCAGCTATGGCAATATAAGCTATGGCCTTCTTTCCTTCCAAAGTCTCAGGAGACCTATATACCTTTATATACGAAGGAAGTTCGCCATATTCTGAGGTAACATCGGACCATTTGTCCAAAGTTGCATCCTCTACTGGAATTTCAGGCTGCGGAGTTTCCACTTCCGGCTCATTCCACGGCCAGTCAGGAGTACTGCCCTGCTTGTCCTCGCACGAAACGGCGAGGACAGCGGCAGCGAAAATTGTCAAAATTATCTTCATCTGTTAAATATCGATACAATCTGCTACGAAACCGGCAACTACACTTGCATTGTGATCGTGGTAGAAAATGTAAACCTTGAATCCGTCAGCTGAAGCTCCCATGACAACGTCAGCAGATGCACATCCCTGATATCCTGTCTGGTACCACTCTGAACAGTGATTCTCGATTATAGGAGCAGCATCCTTGATGGCTTTAGGGTCAGATGCATCCCAGATTCTGAGCTGAGGCTCGATACCCCACATAGGGAAGTGTGATGACACAAGGTGGATCACATATGGAGCATTGTTGAACATCTTAGCCTCCATGACGTTGGTGTTGTAGTTAGAAGTCACACCGTCATCTGCAAGATTACGTGAAGCTGCGATCTTGCCATTAGCATCGATGTAATGGATAGTATTGTCAGAATAGTAGCAGAGCATCACACCTGTGTCAGGGGCACTTGATACAGGAACTACCTTAGCTGCATTTACTGGAGCTGAACCCCAAGCAAGGCCAAGACCTGCAAGGTCGAAAGTCTCTGTAGAGACAACCTCACCACCTGTAATGACAATCTTTGTATACTTGCTTGTTGTAGTCACGCCGTCAACACCTTCATGTGCGAGAACAATCACAGCATCCTGATCCACATTACCGTTAACCTTGAGGTTATGTCCCACAGGAACGTCAGACTCGTTGGCGAATGTATGGAACTCAACCGGTGCAGATGTCACAGAATTAGTCTTGTAAAGAACGACATTGCCCTTAGGCTCTGCAAAAGTTGAAACCACCATATTGCCACCCTCGTCATTTGTAATTGCAGCGATGTCAATACCTCCGTCATTGATCTCACCCTGCTGAACACATGTAAGAGGATCACAGAAAATCGGAGTAGTACCGTTTCCAAGAGAAATCACAAGCTTACCGTCGAAATATGCAAGTGTAGAGTATACTGTCTCCTTAGCTTCAGGGAAGTTAAGCTTTGCAACCGGATCAACATTGAAGAGCTGACGTGCAGATGCTGCCCTGAAACCATAAGGGATCTTGGTAGGATACTTCTTGATGATCTTGTAAGTGCATGTCGTCTTCTCATCCTGAGCCATTACAGTAACCTCCTGCTCCTCATTATAGTTCTTCGCCACAGAAAGGTCTGTCTGAACTGTAGCATGAGGACAAACTGTAGCCTCTGCAGAAAATCCTGTGAGGTCATCGGTTGTGAAAAGGTAAACTTCCTTCTTAGCCTCATCGATGAATCCTTCGATCTGATATGGCTTTGTAAGAGTGAAGGTCATGAGGTTACACTTTGCAGACTTCGTTCTCTTACCGGTAATGA
Organism: Candidatus Cryptobacteroides sp.; assembly: GCA_045539015.1. GTDB lineage: Bacteria > Bacteroidota > Bacteroidia > Bacteroidales > UBA932 > Cryptobacteroides. Next base: position 18,807 of record JAZQEN010000088.1, on the reverse strand, counting down.
TGATCTCGCGGCTCTCTCCCTGAGCATTGGTGAAAGTATAGTAATTTTCTTCTGTGAGGTCTACCATTGCCAAAGGAGGATCGATCCTGCAGTTAGGAGCGAGTTCTGCCTCAAGACGAACTCGTGTCATATGGATGGAAGTCGGGTCTGTAGACTCTTCCGGATAGAACCATGGAACCGGAATCACGAACACGTCGGCATCCGGGTCCTCTACATTAAGCTTTGCAAGAGCAGCTCCCTCATACTTCTCTGAAGTATTTGTGAAATATGCTGTCAGGGACGTAATACCCTGACGTTCTGCTGTCGGCGGGATATATTGCGGTTTCTGGCAAGAGGCGACAGAGAGAATGCAGATTAATAATAAATAATATAATTTCTTCATTTTGATGCTGTTTAGTGATTACTGCCACTCAGGATACTGATTGACTAATGCATTGTTTTCAAGTTCGCCATCAGGTAACGGAAGACGATACATTCTCTTATTGAACTTTCTGTCTTCGTTATCAACTGATACGTAAGTATAAGTAAATGAGCCATCGCCGTTGTCCTCAATCTTCAATCCATGAACCTGATATGCATTGAGACCAACCGGATAATTCTCATGGGCAACTTCCCATCGACGAAGATCCCAATACCAATGTCCCTCATAAGCGAGCTCAACCTTGCGCTCCTGACGGATAGCATCCCAAAGCTCTGATCCACCCTTCGATGTATATGGAAGGCCGACACGGGTACGGATTGCCTTAACAGCCTCATTTGCCTCAGCAGTCTTATTCAGGTGATAACATGCTTCCGCCTTATTCAGAAGGACCTCAGCATATCTGATGATAGTAAACGGAGCTACACCACCAGCATTAGCAACAACATCATGATTTTCATCCACCATCTTCCTGAGATAGTAACCTGTAGTTGTCTCACCACCAGGGTTAGTATTGTTATACCACTGTTTCCAGCCATCTGTTCCACCTTCGAACGGCTCAATGGTTCTGTTTTTCCATGTAGCTCCGTTATAAAGGATAGTGGCATGAAAACGAGGTTCGAGATCAGCATAAGGAGGTGTCTGAGTTGTTGTTCCATGCCAAGGAGTCCAGTCAGGGAATCCTCCTGTCTTCTTTTCATACGACTCTACCATTTCCTGAGTAGGGGTAGCAAGTCCACCGCCCTTCTGGCCCTGAACAGCAAAGTCTCCACCAGGAGTATAGTTGACGTCAAACCTGTGAGTTATATTGGCAGCTCTGCTAAAGTGCCACTGGAGAATGGCCTCCTTGTTTCCATTATAAGTCGGCTTCATTGTAGCATCATGATAGCTTGCCTCAAGCTCGTATCCGAGAGCCGCAACCTCATCAGCAGCAGTCACCACATCCTCATATCTTCCGGCATAAAGCATAGCACGAGTCATGAATGCCCAAGCCATGCCCTTGTCAGCACGACCTTTTGAGGTTGTCCTGTCTGGAAGGTTCTGCGCAGCAAACAAAAGATCCTGATAGATGAACTCCCAACCTTCTTCCTCAGAACTGAGAGCCTTATCCTTTGCATACTTGCTCATATCTTCATCATAAAGAATAATCTCCTTATAGCGCTTCATGAGGTCAAAATAAAGGAACGCGCGGGTAAATCTGAGTTCACCTTCGAGTCTGGCCTTATCCTCATCTGACATCTTGCCATACTGATGAAGGTCTGAAATGGCACTGTTGCACTTCATGATACCTGTATACCTGTGCCAACCGCCCATGTATACGTTCACAAAATTTCTCTCTGCATATGGATCACCATAGGCCATCTGGCTGACGAAAAGTCCTGGATGGCCCGGGTTGAACGAGCTATACTTGAGCATATCCGCATAAGCCTCGGTCATAACTCCATTATAGGACTGATCTGTAACTACGACATATACATAATCGTAGAGATAGTTGACATTGTATTCCGCATTGGTGGTGGTTTCCCAGATCACCATATCAGAAACCTTGTCAGTCGGTTTCATGTCATCAAAAAACTTGTCGCATGAAACACCGGCGAGCAAGATTCCGACGAACAATAGTATTTTGGTAATATTTTTCATAAAAATCTGATTTAGATCCTTCGACTTCGTTCAGGATGGCAATGAATTAAAATGTCAATGTTAAACCACCCATGAGGAGACGCTGCTGCGGATAATAACCGTTGTTAACACCTGGGGACTCCGGGTCGATTCCATCAGGAAGTCCATCAATAGTGAAGAGGTTCTGGCCCTCAACAAACAGTCTGAGGCTTTCAACCTTTATCTTCTCCGTCCACTTGCGAGGGAATGTATATCCAAGCTGAGCGGATTTTAGACGGACATATTTACCGTCACGAAGCCAGAATGTCGAAGCAAGTCCGTTGGCATTCTGTTTACCCTGGTTTGCAAGGGTGATACGCGGGAATGTTCCGTCAGGATTGTATACGCTGTATGCATTCTCGACAAGGAATAATGGAGAGTTCGCACCTTCCTTGAAAGTCTGTGTCCAGATTGTATTGTCGTCGTTACCGTTGTAGTAAGTACCGGTAAGCGAAATATCGAAGAGGGCTCCACCAGTGAACTGTGCATTGAAGTCAATGCCGTTCCACGCAAAGTCAAGGTTGAGACCATATGTAAGCTGTGGGCGGTTTGAACGTCCGATACGGGCCTTGTCACCAAGTTCATCGATCTGACCGTCACCATTGAGGTCTACATACTTTATATCACCAATATTAGGAGCATAATCATTATACCATGAAGAGTTGTCAATCTCCTCCTGAGTCCTGTAAAGGCCATCAGCCACCCAAACATAGAAAGCATCCAAAGATGTACCTACAACCTTACGGATTGCATCTGTATTAGGTTCGTCAGGATAAATGATCCAACGGTTCTTTGCATATGTAAGGGTTGCGCTGATTCCATACTGGAAAGGCTTGCCGCCGAGCATGAAGAAGTTCTTATGCGAAACCATCACATCGACACCCTTTACGTCATACGCATTCTTGTTGATGACAGACATGTAGTATCCACCCATTGATGGAGGGAAACCTGAACCCTGGTAGGTGAGCATATCAAATACATAGTTGTAGAACGCATCAACCTCCATAGCAAGTTTTCCGTTCCACATGCTGAAGTCGAAACCGACGTTATAAGAGAGCTGCTTCTCCCATGTAAGGTCCTTGTTCGGAACACCACCGTCAGCATATGAAGGATTTACAGTTGTGCTGCCGGAACCATAAGGTCCATAAATAATATCACTCGATGGAGAGAAAGTCTTAAGATACATGTATGCACCTGTTGCAAGGTCATTACCAAGAAGGGCAATCGAACCTCTGACCTTAAGGTCATCAAGGAAAGTCGCGCCAGCCATCCAAGGCTCCTTCGAGATATTCCATGCAACTGAACCTGATGGGAAGAATCCCCATCGTGTGCTGTTCATACCGGCAAACTTATATGACCCGTCGTAACGGCCTGTGAACTCTGCAAGATATCTCTCGTCCCAGTTGTAACGTGCACGGAACACATATCCAGCTGAACGCCATGCGCTGCTACCTCCGGAAATCGGACCGTCTGTAGGCTGACCGAAACTAAGTTCTGGAAGCTGTGAGAAAGGAAGAAGCTTTGCATAGGCAGAATGATTGTTTGACTTATAGTCATTAAGCTCAGCAAGTGCAAGAAGCTCAACGAAATGCTTGCCAAATGTATTGCTATAAGTAATACCTGCCTGTCCGGTCATTCTCTGATAATATGATGTACCCTCACCGAGTGAGTATCCGGTTCCTTCATTCTGTCGAGGGTCGCCATACTCAGACCATCCGCCATCCTTATAGACCATGACCTTGTTCGCAAATGGAGTATCAAGGTTCTTGTTCATGCTTGCACCATAGTCAAATGCACCTGACACCTTGAGCTGAAGGCCCTTCACGCCTGGAACATCAAATGTGAGGGATGTATTTGCCGACACATCGATACCACGGGTCTTCTTGTAACCTGAATCATAGATTGCAGGAAGCGGAGAATTGACTACTGACAGGTTATTAGGAACAACACCGGTATACATACCCTGATATGTTTCAGGAAGATATGGGTGCATCATGATGGTCATCTTAGGGATAGAAAGCCATCCTGCCTCATATCCTGTATCCGAACCACCAGAACTGAATCCAGGAGTGTGACGGTTCGAGAATACACCTGAGAGTCCCATTGTGAACTTGAAATATTTTGCGAACTGAGACTCTACATTTGTACGTACGTTGTATCTGTCGTAGCTGAAGTTATCGATGTTACCCTCCTGACCGAGGTAACCGAATGAAGCAAAGTACTTCGAGGTTTCATTACCTCCTGACACGGTCACGTTGTGCTTCTGGGTGAAACCTGTCTTGAAGACCTTGTCGATGTAGTTGACATTGTCCCATCCGTCAGTAGGATCGCCGTTTGTCATCAGCTTGACCTGCTCAGATGTGAAGTATGGAGTATATTCCTCAGGAGAAGTGATGTCACCTCTTGCCATGGCGTCCATCATGTCGGCAACATTATAGTAGTATGCAAACTGAGGAGCGTCCATGAACTCAGGGAAGTTGGCGTTCATAGATGCACCGAAAGTGGCGTTGTAAGTGATCTTTGGCTTACCTGCCGAACCTTTCTTGGTAGTGATGATGATGATACCGTTTGCAGCCTGAAGACCGTATACCGCAGCAGAAGCACCGTCCTTGAGGACAGAGATGCTCTCGATATCATATGGGTCGATGTCGTTGATGTTATCCACAGGGAAACCATCGACTACATACTTGGCACCATACTGTGAACCACGGATACGGAGTGATGCCTGGTCGAGACCTGGCTCTCCTGACTCCTGAACCGAAGACACACCGGAAAGCTTACCGGCGATGAGCTGTGAAACGTTTGTTGATGGGGCTTTGAGAAGTTCGTCACCCTTGATTGCAGAAACGGCAGATGTCATTGAAGACTTCTTCTGCACACCGTAACCGACAACGATTGTCTCTTCGAGGAGGTTTGCATCCTCACTCATTGTTACATCGAGGTTTGTAAGTGAACCGTCGCAGTCAAAAGTCTGGTCCATGAAACCAAGGCTTGTGAAAAGCACGACCTGTCCATTCTTGACACCGGAAATGCTATAGTTACCGGCATCGTCTGTCAAAGTACCGTTGGTGGTACCCACGACCATGACAGCCACGCCTGGGAGCGGCTGTCCCTGTGCGTCAACGACCTTACCTCTGATTGTAGGCTGTGCATAAGATAATGCTGCCCCCCCCAAGAGGAAAATCAACGCAACCAGCAGATTCTTGTAAATCGCTTTCATTGGGTTATATGATTAGTTAGTTGGGTTAAATTCTATTATTCTGCAGCTTTCATCGCAGCTTCAAGTTCATCCCAGAGCTTGTGCTTATTCAGGTGTACGATATCGAAGATCATCACGCCGTCAGTGCTCTTAAGTGCCTGAGTCACAGCCGGTCCGAATGGAGTAAAATCTCCAAGATACTGCTCCACATAGATAGATCCGATCACAGGAACTACGCCCTTTGTGATGTTCTTTGCGATCTCAGCTCCACCCTCGACGCTGTAGCAGTATGTGAGACTGTTGTCCATGCCGGCCTCACTACGCTGTCCTACGACACCTGTAGCCTTGTCTACATCATCCTTTGTGATGAGGGTATAGTAAAGACCTGTCATGTATACGTCAAGCATCTCTGCATAGCCTGACTTATGATAGTCCTCTGTTGCCCATGCCTTGTATTCCGGTACCTGATATGGATCGAAGTCCTTGCTTGCCCAGTTTACGCCGAGCTGCCAGTATGTAGGATACCATGCTCCTGTATAGTCGCCGATGATGAGGTCAGGATTGATCTCCTTGAGAGCTGCATGTGCCTTCTCCACGAAATCGTGGATAACCATTGCGCGCCACTCTACCCACTTCTTGCCATACTTGCCCGGCACCCAGTTCTGACGGAGGTTTCCATCCTCGTCATACCAGCTGAGGATGTCCTCAGGGAAGTTTTCCACTGTCACGCCGGCATACTCCTCGAACTGCTTCTTTGAAAGCTCGCTGAAGTCAGCCGTGATGCCGTCGTAACGTACGCGGTCGAAGATAAGTCCGTCAACCTCAGGATATTTGCGTGCAAACTCCTTGAGGATCTCTATCTGATACTCCTGAACCTCAGGGTTTGATGGGTTCATCATGCAGTTGTAGTTGGTCTTGATCTCAGAAATCGGAGTCAGGACGCCGTTGTGATAGCAGATAGACTGCCATGCAGCCTTATCCTGATATACAACACCACGGTCAAAATAGTTATGACCGCCTGCGAACACGTTGAGAGATCCGAAGACCTTGAGTCCCATTTCATGTCCATATTCAATAAAGTATCCGAGCATGTCATAGTCACGTGCTCTTTCTACTCCTTCCCAGTCGCCCATATATGGAGCAATCTCACTGTCGTAAAGGACTTCGCCCATGATGGACTTCACATCGACAACAACATTACCGAATCCCAGATCCTTACATTTCTGGAGATAGAACTGGATCGAGTCAGGGTGAGAAAGTGTCGCATAGTTGGCCTCGCAGTCAAACCACATATAATTGTGATTGGTCTTATCTTCGCAATTACTTGATTTACAAGATATTGCCGTAAGCAAAACTACGAGGATCGAAAGCAAAATATTTTTCTTATTCATCATTAAATTATTTATCCCGACAAAAGTAGGTATTTTTTTATCAATTTCAACAACTTTGCTTAATTTTTTAAACTTTTTTAAAAACTAGCTGAAGTTTTGTAGAAGTTTTTACCATAAACAAAACTAAATTGCTATATTTGCTGATTGTTGAATATTAACACGAAATACATATAACTATGGCTGACCGTAGAGACTTTCTAAAGACAATGGCGCTTGGAGGAGCGACCGCCCTTATGGCGCCTTCACTCCTTTCTTCATGCACATCAGAAAAAACCACAGAACAAAGCGTACTCACCGGAACCACAGAAGGCGGACTGATCGTCCCTAAGGACAACGGATTGAGGATCACAGGAACATTCCTTGACGAGATTTCACACGACATCCCGCACCAGAACTGGGGAGAAAAGGAATGGGATCAGGATTTTGCTTATATGAAGGCTATCGGCATCGATACAGTGATCGACATCCGTTGCGGATACCGCAAATTCATCACATACCCTTCTCCATATCTTTTGAAGAAAGGATGTTACATGCCTTCAGTAGACCTTATTGACATGTTCTGCCGCCTTGCGCAGAAGCACGGAATGAAGTTCTACCTCGGACTTTATGACTCGGGAGTATATTGGGATACGAAGGACATGAGCCACGAGATCGAGGACAACAAGTATGTCATCGACGAGGTGTGGAAGATGTACGGCGAGAAGTATGACAGCTTCGGAGGATGGTACCTCAGTACCGAGATCAGCCGCGACACCATCGGAGCGGTTGACGCATTCCACGCTATGGGAGCGCAGTGCAAGGAGGTTTCAGGCGGAATGCCTGTATTCATCTCGCCTTGGATCGACGGAAAGAAGGCAGTCAGCGCTGCCGGAGCCGCTCTCACAAAAGAAGATGCTGTGTCAATCGCTGACCACGAAAGAGAGTGGAGTCAGATCTTCCAGGGCATCCACGATGTTGTGGACGCTGTCGCCTTCCAGGACGGTCACATCGACTATGACGAGCTTGACGCATTCTTCAGCGTGAACAAGAAGATGGCTGACAAGTACGGAATGCAGTGCTGGACAAATGCCGAGACATTCGACCGCGACATGCCTATCAAGTTCCTGCCTATCAAGTTCGACAAGCTCCGCCTCAAGCTGGGGGCTGCTATGCGCTGCGGATATGACAAGGCGATCACCTTCGAGTTCCCTCACTTCCTGAGCCCTCAGTCTGTTTATGGAGCTGCAGGTAATTTATATAATAGGTATAAGGAGTATTTCAATATTAAATAATGGAGATTGCCGGTCAAGCCGGCAATGACGTCTTATGAAACAGAAAAAAGGAATAGGATACGTGATATTCATGGCAGTGGTAGCTGCCATCGGTGGAATTCTCTTCGGATACGACACGGCTGTCATCTCCGGAACAACAGAATTCGTAAAGATGCAGTTCAACCTCAGTCCAGGCGGTGAGGGATGGTACGTAGGATGCGCCATCGTTGGATCGATTATCGGAGTGCTTGGCGCAGGAACGCTGAGTGACTATCTGGGACGAAAGTACACAATGCTCATCTCAGCAGCTCTTTTCAGCATTTCTGCTATCGGATGCGCCATCTGCGATAGTTTCAACGGCCTGGTAATATATAGAATCATAGGAGGTGTCGGCATCGGTATCGTATCCATAGTTTCGCCTATCTATATATCAGAGGTCTCGCCAGCAAAGATCCGTGGCACTTTGGTATCGCTCTATCAGCTTGCTGTAACCATAGGTTTCCTATTGGCTTACACTGTGAACTGGGGAATCGATGCAAATATGAATCCTCAGGTCGATAAGGTATTTACAACACATGCTGAAGCAATGAAGGTTGAAGAAGTCAACGACATCTGGTATCTGAAGGCAGATCTTGACGAAAAGGGCAATCCGAAAGAAGACGCTGTGGCAATCGGCGACGAAGAGGTAAAGAAAGAGTGGCTAAAGGAAAAGCTGGGCAATGCTTCTGCTGAAATCAACCAGGTGCTCGACACTGAGAACGCCTCTGTCGGGACTTGGGGCAAAATCATGCAGACAGAATCCTGGAGAGGTATGCTTGGTAGCGAAACTCTTCCAGCACTTCTCTTCTTCTTCATCATATTCTTCATCCCTGAGAGTCCTAAGTGGCTTATAGTCAAGGGAAAAATGCAGAAGGCATCAGCTGTTCTCAGCAAAATATACGGATCGCAGGAGGAAGTGCAGAAGGAGATCGAGGTTACCAATGCATCTATGGCAGGAGACGACAAGGGCAAATGGTCAGACCTGCTCAAGCCAGGTATCCTTCTGGCTGTGATTGCCGGAAGTGCCATCGCCATCCTCGGTCAGTTCATGGGAGTGAATGCCGTGCTTTACTATGGACCTAAGATCTTCTCGGAAGCAGGATTCGACGATCCTATGTTCTCGACAGTACTTGTAGGAGTAGTGAACATGGTGACTACCATACTTGCAGTATTCATCATCGACCGTGTAGGCCGCAAGCAGCTCATCTACTGGGGAGTATCAGGAATGATCCTCTGTCTCGTAGCCATCGGAACCTACTTTGCGTGGGGAACGCAGCTTGGACTCGGCAACGGATTCATGCTTACATTCTTCCTTGCATATGTCTTCTGTTGCGCGATCTCGATCTCGGCAATCGTATTCGTGCTCCTCTCCGAGATGTATCCTAACAGTGTCCGCGGCCGCGCAATGTCGATCGCAGGTTTCGCACTATGGATCGGAACATACCTCATCGGTCAGCTTACCCCAATCCTCCTCGACTGGAGCCAATCCGGCACATTCTTCCTCTTCGCAGTGATGTGCGTACCTTATATGCTCATCATGTGGAAGGTCATTCCTGATACAACAGGAAAGACCCTGGAAGAAATCGAGGAATACTGGACTAAACGCAATAAAAAGTAAAAGATAAATGAAAGAGACGTTTCTCAAGACAGTCGACGGCAAGAACGCTTTTCTCAAGCAGAGGATATTGGGACTTTGCATCAATGAAGGCGACTTCAGCCTGGCTGATCTGAGCAAAGAGATAGGAACGAGCATTCCTACAACAACCAAACTCGTTGAAGAACTTCTTGAAGAGGGGCTTCTGCAGGATATGGGAAAGCAGGGCACCAATGGAGGCCGTAGACCTAGCATCTATGGACTGAACCCTGCTGCCGGCTATTTTGTGGGAGTCGACATCAGAAGAAAGTTCATCAGTTATGCGATAACCGACTTCAAGGGCTCGACCATAGGCTACTATGAGCAGCTGCCGTTCACAGTACAGAATTCAGAAGAGTCTTTCAGGGAGCTTTGCTCATACCTGAAGGAATCGCTGAAATCCAATGGAACAGATCCTGAAAAGGTCCTGGCATACGGAATCAATCTTACCGGTAGGGTCAACAATGAAACAGGATACTGCTTCTCATACTTCATTGGCGAAGACAAGCCAATCGCCTCCGTACTTGAGGACGAACTGAAAAAACCTGTTTTCGTTGAAAACGACTCCCGCGCAATGACTTACGGCGAGTATATCCGCGGCGCAGCAAATGAAGAAAAGAACATGCTTTTCATCAATGTCGCATGGGGGCTCGGAATGGGTATGATCATAGACGGCAGACTGTCTTACGGCAAATCCGGTTTCTCTGGAGAAATCGGCCATTTCCCATTCATGAACAACGATCAGATCTGCCACTGCGGAAAGAACGGGTGCCTTGAAACAGGAGCATCAGGATCTGCCGTACACAGGATATTCATGGAAAAGCTCAATGAAGGAAGGTCCTCAATGCTCTCCGAGAAACATGCAAAGGGAGAGAAGATACATATTGAAGACATCATTGATGCCGTCAAGGAAGAAGACGTACTGGCGATTGAAGTGATCGAGGAGATCGGAACAGTCCTCGGACGCGCCATCGCTGGTCTGATCAACATCTTCAACCCAGAACTCATCGTCATCGGCGGTAATGTTGCCGAAGCCAGGGAATACCTGCTTCTGCCGATCAGAAGCGCTATCCAGAAGCATTCGCTCAACATCATAAACAGCGATACTACGATCAAATTCTCAAAGCTGGGCAAGAAGGCCGGAACCATAGGTTCATGCATGCTCAGCAGGAGTAAGTTCCTTGGACTAATCTAAACCTGAAACTGAAATGTACAAAATCAAAGCTAAGGACATGCTGACTCCGACCATATGTCGGATGAAAGTCGAGGCTCCACGTCTCGCAGCGTCAGCGCAGCCTGGACAGTTCCTTATCGTGAGGGCTGACGAGCAGGGAGAAAGGATCCCTCTCACCATCAGCGATTATGACCGCACAGAGGGAACCGTGACAATTGTGACCCAGCAGATTGGAGCTTCCACTTCTGAAATCTGCAAATACGAGGTTGGTGATTCGTTCTCTGACGTAGTAGGCCCACTCGGCATCCCATCTGATTTTACAGAAATGCCTGCCGAGGAACTCGCAGGCAGAAAATATGTCTTCATTGCCGGAGGCGTCGGAACTGCTCCGGTATATCCTCAGGTAAAATGGCTGCACGAGCGTGGAGTTGCCGTAGACGTGATCATCGGCGCAAAGACCAAGGACCTCGTCATATACAAGGAAGAGATGGCTGCAGTATGCGACAATCTCTACATCTGTACAGACGACGGTTCGGAAGGATTCAAGGGACTCGTGACAGCGATGCTGGAGAAACTAGTCCTTGAGGACGGAAAGAAATACGACCAGGCAGTGGCTATCGGCCCTATGATCATGATGAAGTTCGCTACACTGACCTGCAAGAAGCTTGAGCTTCCTGTAATAGTATCATTGAACACCCTCATGGTAGACGGTACAGGAATGTGCGGAGCATGTCGTGTGACTGTAGGCGGCAAAGTCCGTTTCGCATGCGTGGAAGGACCTGAATTCGACGGATACCTTGTTGATTTTGATGAGGCTATGCGTCGTCAGAGAATGTATAGTACAGAAGAGCATGAAGCTTCGGAGCATCATGTCTGCAGAATCGGGAGGGGAAAATAATGGCTAACAAGATTCCAAGGGTTCCTGTAAGAGAGCAGGACCCAAAAGTTCGTGCGACCAACTTCGAGGAGGTATGCTACGGCTATAATGTAGAAGAAGCTCAGCTTGAAGCTTCAAGGTGCTTGAATTGCAAGAATCCACGCTGCGTGGCGGCATGTCCCGTGAATGTCAAGATTCCTCAGTTCATTTCCGAGATTGCTGCCGGAAATTTTGCAAAGGCAGCAGAGGTGCTTAGCGAAGACTCGTCACTTCCGGCAATCTGCGGACGTGTATGCCCGCAGGAAAGCCAGTGCGAGGGTAGCTGTATCCTTGGCATAAAGGGCGAGCCGGTTGCTATCGGAAAGCTCGAGCGTTTCACGGCTGACTGGAGCCGCGAGAACGGCGGAACAAGGCCTGTGGTTGCGCCGGCAAACGGTTACAAAGTGGCAGTGATCGGCAGCGGCCCTGCAGGTCTTGCATGTGCTTATGACCTCGCAAAGCTCGGATACGATGTGACCATTTTCGAGGCTCTTCACCGTCCTGGCGGAGTGTTGGAGTATGGAATTCCTGAGTTCCGTCTGCCGAAGGACAAGATCGTGGCTGCTGAAATCGCTGACGTAAAGGCTCTCGGAGTAAAGATCGAGACCAACGTTATTGTCGGTAGGACAGTCACCATAGACAGCCTTCTTGACGATGAAGGCTTCTCAGCTGTATTCGTAGGTTCAGGAGCAGGACTTCCTCGTTTCATGAACATCCCAGGAGAGCATCTCAACGGAGTATTCTCTGCAAATGAGTTCCTTACCAGAAACAACCTCATGAAGGCATATCGCGAAGATTATGACACTCCGATCCACGCAGGAAAGAAGGTGGTTGTAGTCGGAGGTGGAAATGTAGCTATGGATGCGGCCCGTACAGCACTTCGTCTCGGAGCAGAGACTACCATCGTATATCGTCGCACTGAGAAGGAACTTCCTGCACGTGTAGAGGAAGTACACCATGCAAAGGAGGAAGGCATCCAGTTTGCGATGCTCACAAACCCGGTTGAGGTCCTCGGAGACGAGAAAGGCTGGGTACGTGCTGTCCGTTGCATAAGGATGGAACTTGGAGAACCGGACGAGAGCGGACGTCGCTCCCCTATCGAGATTCCGGGATCAGAGTTCGAGATCGAGACAGAGACTGTGATCATGTCACTTGGTACATCTCCAAATCCGCTTATCGCAAGAACCACAGCAGGGCTTGAGACTACCCGTCGCGGCTGTCTGGTAGCTGACGAGAACGGTGCTACTACCCGTCCTGGAGTATTTGCCGGCGGAGATGCCGTGACAGGAGCTGCCACTGTGATCCTTGCTATGGGTGCAGGACGCAAGGCGGCTGCTGCTATTCATGAGTACGTTCAGAATAAGTAGAGGAGATTTCTCGACTCGCTTCGCTCGCTCGTAATCGGCCTGCCGCTTGAGCGTAAGCGAAAGAAATGACACTGGAAGGAGCTGCTCGAAATGACAGTGGGACGAAATGACAATTAAAAAAGTTCGGTCGGTTGACCGAACTTTTTTAATTATTTACTGAACTGAGCTCTGAGGGCTTCGTTCTTGGCATCTGCGTCTGCGCCTTTGATACCGAAGTAGAACTTGATCTTTGGTTCTGTACCCGAAGGACGTACTGTAACCACATCGCCAGCCTCGTTGTAGAACTGGAGAACGTTCGATGCAGGAAGGCCTGTCTCCTCAGGCTTGCTGTAGTCAATCACCTTAACTACTGGTGAGCCTGCAAGCTCTGTAGGAGGATTCTGACGGTAGTCGACCATCATCTGGGCGATTTCCTCAAGACCGGCCTTACCCTTCTTGGTCACCGAGATAAGCGACTCCTTGTAGTAGCCGAACTCAGCGTAGATATCCTGAAGGAGCTGATAGAGGGTCTTGCCCTGGGCAGCAGCCCATGCAGCACACTCAGCAACAAATGCACATGAGATAGGAGCATCCTTGTCGCGAACGAACTCACCTACATTGAAGCCGTAGCTTTCCTCACCGCCGCATACGAATGTGGTCTTGCCCTCGTTCTTCTTGATGATGTCTGCGATCCACTTGAATCCTGTGAGGACGTTATAGACCTTCACGCCGTACTTCTCGGCGATTGCGCGCATGAGCTCTGTGGTCACGATTGTCTTCACGATATACTGCTTGCCGTCAAGCTTTCCAAGCTCCGACCAACGGCGGAGAATATAATATGTAAGGATAGAACCTGTCTGGTTTCCGTTGAGAAGCACCATCTTGCCTTCGTTGTCACGTACTGCGATACCGATGCGGTCAGCATCTGGGTCAGTTGCCATCACGAGGTCCGCACCTTCCTTGTCAGCAACAGCAACTGCCATTGCAAGAGCTGAAGGCTCCTCAGGGTTAGGTGACATGACTGTAGGGAAGTTACCGTCAACAACATCCTGCTCAGGAACATGATAGATATTCTCAAATCCGAGCTTATTGAGGAACTCAGGAACGATCTCCACACCAGATCCGTGGATAGGGGTATAAACGATCTTCAGGTCCTTATGGGCAGCTACAGCCTCTGGAGAAAGCATGAGGGTCATCACTGAATTGAGATATGCCTCGTCCATTTCATGTCCCATGACTTCGATAGGAGCGGCACCTTCGCCCGGCTCGAACTTCACCATTGCAGGGTCTGTGATCTTGGCAACTTCTGCCACGATATCCTTGTCAACAGGAGAGGTCACCTGAGCACCGTCATTCCAGAACACCTTATATCCGTTATACTCCTTAGGGTTATGCGATGCAGTGATCATGATACCAGCATTCGCCTTCTTCATTCTCACCGAGTAGCTCATAAGAGCAATCGGATGGAGCTTGTTGAAGATATACACCTTGATACCATTGGCAGCAAGAACGTTAGCAGCGATCTGAGCGAACTCAGGGCTGTTGTTGCGGCTGTCAAACGAAATGCATACGCTGAGCGGTCCCTCTACGTTGGCCTTCATGTAGTTTGCAAGGCCTTGGGTAGCCATTCCGACAGTGTACTTGTTCATTCGGTTTGTACCGACTCCCATAATGCCGCGGAGTCCGCCTGTACCGAACTCAAGATTCTGATAAAACGCATCTTCCAATGCGACAGGGTCGTTCTGAAGTTCGCGGACCTGTGCTTTGGTCGCCTCATCAAAATTACCATCGAGCCAACTCTGGGCTACTTCTCTAAAGTCTCTCTTCATATAAATTCAGATTAGAATAATCTTACAAACACTTCAATTGCCTGATACTCAGCCATACCGAGTTCATTGTAGAGGCGGGCTGTATTCTCGGTCCTCTCCTCAGCTCTCTGCCAGAACTCGCGCGGATCCTCACCCGGGAACGGTACGATGTCCTTCTGTGAAAGGTGACGGTAGATGGCATGACGCTTCTTGATCACTTCGTCCGGGCTGAGCGGAACTGCCATATCTACCTTTCCGAGTTCCCACTCCATCCATGCACCACGGTACAGCCATACATGACACTCGCTCATCCACTCCGCACCTTCAAGCTGGTTCAATGCCTCAAGAACAGCCTCTGTACATACTCTATGAGTTCCATGTGGGTCCGCGAGGTCACCTGCGAGATAGATCTGATGTGGCTGAACCTGCTCGAGCAGAGACTTTATTATGTCGATATCTGCCTGAGTGCGCTCGCCTTTCTTGATGCCTCCGGTCTCATAGAACGGAAGATTGAGGAAGTGGCAGTTGGTCTGGTCGTTGAGACCGAATGAACGTACGGCGCTCTTTGCCTCAGCGCGGCGGATTGCACCCTTGAGGTTCAGAAGGGCACGTGGTTCAGGTTCACCCGGCTTCTTGGAAGCTATAATCTCCTTTACCTCATCGAAACGGTCCCCGAATCCGAGTTCACGCGCTGCATCCATATGCTGAAGGACTACGTCATCGTGTACTGCAACGTTTCCGGATGTCTGATATGCAACATGCACATCGTGTCCCTGCTCAGCGAGACGGATGAATGTACCTCCCATTGAAATGACATCATCATCAGGATGTGGAGAGAAGATCACAACTCTCTTAGGGAACGGTGATGATGGTACAGGTCTGGTGGTGTCGTCTGCATTAGGCTTTCCACCTGGCCATCCCGAAATGGTATGCTGGAAATCATTGAATACATTGATATTGATCTGATCATATGGGCCATGCTTTTCAAGAAGTTCTCCAAGACCATATGACAGGTAATCACCCTGGGTGAGCTTAAGAATCGGCTTATGCACCTGTTCACAGAGCCAGACTACAGCCTTGCGGATAAACTTAGGAGTCCACTCGCATGGGCCGACCAGCCATGGTGCCACATTTCTTGTGAGCTGGGTCGCAGCATTGTCATCCACATAGAATGAGATATTGTCGTGCCTCTGGAGAAGAGATGCCGGACATGAAGGATCAGCCTTTGCCTCAGAAACCTTCTTTACTACTTCAGCCTTGTCCTCGCCCCATGCGATAAGATGGATCTTCTTGGCGCTGAGCATTGTAGAGAGGCCCATGGCAATAGCTGTATGCGGCGTTGCAGAAACATTTCCCGCAAAGTTCTTTGCCTGTCTCTTTCTTGAGCCGTATGGAAGAAGTACTGTTCTTGTTCTTGAGAATTCAGATGCACCTGACTCATTGAATCCGATCTGTCCCTTCTCTCCCATTCCCATGATGAGAAGATCAAGGTTTCTTGCCTTTGCATCAAACTCATTGCAGAACTGTGTCACATATGCACTGTCGCGAAGCTCTGTCAGCTTAGGAACATGAACATTTTCAGGATTGATGTCAATGTGGGCAACAAGTTCCTCGTAGAGTCTGCGGTTACGGCTATGGCTGTCAGCAGGAGCAGGATAATACTCATCTATGCTGTAGATAGCCACATTCTTGAACGAGAGTTCACCGGCCTTATGACGTCTTACCAGGCTACGGTAAATGGCAACCGGAGATGAACCGGTAGTGAGTCCGAGACGGAAGAGTCCGTCAGCGGCATTGATTGATGCAGCAATCTTTTCTGCAAGACGCTCACTTGCATCATCTTCATCTTCATAAATATGAACAGGGATTCGTTCGTAGGTGTGTTTCACCCCATTTGGCAGGCCTTCCTCAATAAGGCCGCCATCTTTTGGCAAAGAGAATTTTTTCATATATGGATAAATATTTTGTGATTCCTGATAAATCATACAAATATACGAAACTCCCTCTGCATATCCATTAGATTTATTAAAAAATTTAATAAATATCGAGTTTAATTTTAACTTTGCAGAAAATGAGGAACTTAAAACGCTTGAATTATGAAATTTAGCCTGACCACATCAATCCTTGCATGCGCTGCAATCATCCTCACGTCATGCGAGAGAAACCTGCCTTCATATGAGCAGGTTCACGGAAAACCTGACAACAAGGAAGAGAACGAGACTCCTGACACACCAGACACTCCTGCTGTACCGGAACTGGGATATCAGGTTGCACCGACCGGAAGCGGAGCATATATTGATGGCGAACTGACTCTTGAATTCAAGTCTGCTCCTGTACTTGGCACCAACGGTCAGATAAAGATATGCGACGACAAGGGTACAGCCGTTGATATGATTGACATGGCCGACGTAGCAGCCCAGGCGGTAAAGCTGATGGACGACACTCCATACAACACCACTCATGACCTGCTTGGTCCGACATCGTTAAAAAGGTGGCGCGTAGTCAATTACAAGCCTGTTACGATAGATGGAAACAAGGTCATCATACGCCCTCACAGCAACAAGCTGGACTATGGGAAAACTTATAATGTAGTGATCGATGCAACAGCGATTTCCGCTGAGGGATTTTCCGGAATCGAAGCAGGCAAATGGATATTTGTCACCAAAGATGAGCCTGCATCCAAAGAGGCAGTAACCGTTTCAAAGACAGGCGAAGCTGACTTCCGTACCATACAGGGAGCAATCGACTGGGCATACAAATGCGGTCCCGGCAGTCCTATGACAATTAATATCAAGAACGGAATCTACGAAGAGCAGCTGTTCGCCAGACAGAACAACAAGTTGACCTTCAAGGGGGAAAGCCGCGAGGGCACTGTTCTGCAGTATACGAATGCAGAAGAGTTTGCCAATGGCGTCGGTGGCAGCACTTCGACCCCTGCAGAGATCGGCAAATCAGTAGGCAAAAGCGGCGGACGCGCTGTCATCCTTTTCGAGAACTGCTCAGGAATCAGGTTCGAAAACATGACTCTGAAGAACACATATGGCACAAGCGGTCAGGCAGAAGTCATCTACAACAACAGTGACGGAGACTACACCCTGACTTTCGTAAACTGCTCACTTTACAGTCTTCAGGACACATTCAACACCAAAGGATACTGCTGGATGTACAACTGTCTTGTAGAGGGCGACTGCGACTTCATCTGGGGCACCCCGAAGACCTGCCTTTTCGAAGAATGCGAAATCAGGGCAGCAGGAGACGGATATATCGTACAGGCACGATGCAAGAATCTGACTGACAAGGGTTTCGTATTCCTGAACTGCAGCCTCACCAAGAAGGAAGGTGTTCAGGACGGAACCATGTACCTCGCGCGCTCAGGAGGGAATTCGGATTACTACGACAACGTAGCATACATCAACTGCAGCATGTCAAGCGCAATACCTGCTTCGGGATGGCACATGGACAAGACCCCTAACCCTTCACAGGCAACAGCCGCAAGCGGATGGAAGGAATATGGCAGCACTGACCTGAACGGCAGCAAACTGTCCCTTACCTCCCGCAGTTCTGCCTCACACATACTCACAGAAGAGGAATACCTGGCAGGATACAAAGACCGCGAGGCCATCTTCTCCGGCGCCGGAGTCGGCACCTCCTGGCTGAAGAAATAGCGAGTTCCCCGCAACAAGCTAAAAATCAAACACTTGCGCAAGTTAATACACGTCACTTACATGGAACGGGCATGAAAAAAGAAAAAGGGACATCCTCGAATGAAGATGTCCCCTTGTGCGGGTTATGGGTCCCTACCAAAGAACACCAAACGAGAGTTCAAACTTTTTCCATTTTTCCAAAAGGCTTCCAAGTACTTACGTAAGTTAAGCGACTGAAAACAATTTTCTCGCTTTGGTAAATTTACGGTAGTTTTTGGAATGATTTGTACCTCTCGTGTACCTCGCACTTGCATTCCCCATTGCAAAGGG
>JAZQEN010000087.1:0-38640 GCA_045539015.1 Candidatus Cryptobacteroides sp. | reverse complement strand
GCTCCCTTTGGGGAGCACGAGCTTTGCATAAAGTGCTGAACATTAGCACTTTATGCGGCAGGCTTTCAGCGGATTTTCTGGGATAGGAAGGCAGCGAGGCGGGCGAAGGCGTAGCCGGCCGCCATGCCGACCAGCGCGCCGGCCAGGACGTCGCCAAGATAGTGCTTGCCGACGAATACGCGGCTGATGGCGACAAGTGAAGCCCATATGAACATCCATATGCCGTAGGCTTTGAGCCATCCGGGCATATTGCAGCGGGATTTCTTCCCGTCTGCTGTCGGTGCCCCGACAGCGCATTGGCTGATTTGCGGCCTCAATATGCGTCTGAGCGCTATGAAAGTGCATGTAGCCAGTCCGAATGCATTGGCTGCATGTGCAGAGAAAAAGCTATAGCTGCTCGAACCTTTTTCCAGAACGTTGAGTCCTTTGCTCAGCATGAAGGCATCATTGAGCGGTCTTACACGGCCGACAGCATCTTTTATAAGATTGGAGAACTGGTCACAGAATCCGAAGGTCAGTCCGGCAGCGAAAACGACAAGCAGGCCTTTCTTCCAGCCAAGTTTCCAGATCAGAAGTGCTACGATGAGCAAATACATTGGAATCCATGCCGAGACATCAGACAGGAACTGCCAGATGGGATCCGTCAATGACGAATCCCAACTGTTTATCTCAAGGGTGACTGCTTGGTCGATTTTATGAATTTCCTGCCAGATCATTTAGATTTCTCCACTCACTACGTTCGGTCGAAATGACAAAATGTAACTACGTTCGGTCGAAATGACAAAAGGTAACTACATCCGGTCGAAATGACAAAAGATAACTAAGTGACAAAAGTGATTACTTTCGGAATTTATGGCCTAACCTACTGTGATTTCGTTGTCATCGCCCGGAAAGAGAATGACCGGCGCCTCTTCCTCTACAGGCATCTCCTTCTGAAGTGACTCCCAGAGCAAATCCTTCAGCTGCTTGATGCCTTCCTGAGTGAATGACGATATGAATACATGCGGAATCTCCTCTGGCAGCGTGGCTTCAATCTCTGACTTGAGCTGATCGTCAAGCATGTCGGATTTAGTGATGGCAAGCACGCGATCCTTTACTAGAAGTTCAGGATTGTATTCGCGTAACTCGTTGAGCAATACTTCATAACCTTCGCGGATATCATCCTGGTCTGCCGCTACCATGAAGAGAAGGATCGAGTTGCGCTCGATATGTCTGAGGAATCGCATTCCGATGCCCTTTCCTTCGTGCGCACCCTCGATAATCCCGGGGATATCAGCCATAACGAATGACTTGTCGTCATAGTAGCTCACGATGCCGAGATTTGGCTCAAGTGTGGTGAAAGGGTAGTCAGCAATCTTAGGACGGGCAGCTGAAACTGTAGACAGCAGGGTAGACTTGCCTGCATTCGGGAAGCCAATAAGACCTACATCGGCCAGAAGTTTCAACTCAAGTATGAACCAGCCTTCTTCAAACGGCTCTCCTGGCTGAGAATATCGTGGGGTCTGATTGGTGGCAGTCTTGAAGTTGTTGTTTCCCAGACCTCCGCGGCCACCCTTTACGAGGATTCTCTCTTCGTTCGGCTCCACAAGCTCAAAAAGGATCTCTCCTGTCTCGGCATTCTTTGCCACTGTTCCAAGCGGAACATCAAGAATGATGTCCGCACCATTCTTGCCGTGCTGGAGCTGTCCGCTGCCTGCACCGCCGTGCTCGGCCATGATATGTTTGCGGTATTTCAGGTGGATCAGAGTCCAGAACTGCGGATTCGCCCTCAGGATGATATGGCCTCCACGTCCTCCGTCTCCTCCGTCGGGACCACCCTTCGGAATATATTTCTCCCTCCTCATATGCGTAGAACCCGCACCGCCATTACCCGAACGGCAATATATCTTTACATAGTCTATGAAATTGCTGTCTGCCATAATCTTATGTTTTATTTGATGCGTGCAAAGATAATTATTCATGCACAAAAATAAAAGAGCCGTCATCGCTCTTGATGACAGCTCTCTTGAGTCTGTTTCATGGTTTAAAATGAATATCCTAGTCTTCTACGCTGATGGCATTCTTATTCATCAGGGTCGGGATCTCGATCATTGGGATTGGATATTGAGCGAGAGGAGTACCTACCGTTGAGAATGCTTCATCTAATGTCTGGACATCATAATAGAGCAGCCGGTAGTAAATAATACCTTAGTTTCATAATATGGTTGTTTATTTAAGCAATTGTTTACGACAAAAATGCTATGTATTTACCTGATTTTCCGGTCCTAGTTGGTCCTACTTATTTGGGCATCAAAATTATCTTTATCTTTGCAAAACTATGGCAATAAAAACAGATTCACCACAAGTTGCAGCATTGAAACTGGCTGTTGAAATAAGATTTGGACATCCGATCGCTACCAGATCGGATTTTGCTGCATTGGTATCGGATATTGAAAAAACAGCACATGAACATGTTTCAGAGAATACTCTCAGGCGTCTTTGGGGAAAGATTTCAGGCTACGATACTGTCTTTGTGAGGACTTTGGATGTTCTTAGTGAATACCTTGGATATAAGCATTGGGATGCGTTCCAGTCTTCGCTGAAAGATTCGACCCGTGAATCAGATATCGTGTCAGGTGTACTTTCCATAAAGGCAGAGGAACTGATCCCTGGAGACAGAGTTCGTATGGCTTGGCTTCCTGACAGGGAGTGTGTGGTAGAGTTCGTGGGTGGTAGAGTCTTCAAGGCACTTTCAACCAGTAATTCGACCCTTCAGGTAGGAGATACCTTTGAATGCAGCGTCATGCTGAAGAACTATCCGCTCTTTGTCGATAACCTTGTACATGGTGGTGAAGTCTGTCAGCGTTATTCGATGGGACTGAATAATGGGCTTACCGTTCTGGAAAAGCTTTAGTTTTGCATATTATTTTGTAACTTGCGGGTCGTTATGAGTACTCCGTCCGGCCCCGTAGATATTCCTTCTTCATTGTCTCCATATGAAATGGAGATATGTAGTGTAATGGGTGAAGGCCCATTATACCGAATCTGCAAGGCACGTCATGGAACCAAGTACGTAATCCTCAAGTGTCCGGTTCAGCCAGAGACCATCTATATCGAAATGCTCCGCCGCGAATATGAGATAGGGTATACCTTGTCGCATCCATGCGTCGTGAATATACTTGGCTTTGAGGAAAATACCGAGCTCGGACCGGCTCTGGTCATGGAGTATATAGATGGGGTGACATTGGAGGAATTCATGAAAACCGGACCCTCACGCCAACAGATGAGACAGGTGATGGACGATATTCTTGATGGGGTAGATTACCTTCATAAAAGAGGGATAGTCCACAATGACCTGAAGCCATCAAATATCATAATTACCTCATCCTCAAGGGCCAAGATCATCGACTTCGGCTTTTCGTCAAGCGAAGACAGTGCATATTCAGGAGTCAGAGGCGGATCGGACGGATATACTGCCCCTGAGATTCTTAGGGGTGAACGCTCCATCCTTCCGGCATCCGATATCTATTCTGTCGGCAAGATCATGAAGTATATGGGCATAGGGCCGTCGTCGGTAATACGCAGGGCTGTCAGTGAAAAAGTGTCCCGCCGTTTTCAATGCATCGGCGATCTACGGAAGGCTATCGGGAAACGTCGTACGCTCTTTTTGTCTGCAGCAATGTTGACAATTGCGGCTGTTCTCATGACCTTGATGCTTATGAGGTCTTCAGCAAAGCCGGAACATAAGGAATCTGCTGCTTCACAGCGTATAGAAGAAGCTATGATCTATATCGAGTCGCAATACAGGAAGGCTCTTGATGATATGTATCGGTATCCGTATTATGACTGGGCCGTTGTAATCAGAGCCGAATTTATCAAGAACAGCCACATGTATTTAAATGCAATGACTCCTGGTGACCTGTATATGATGGAAGATCCTGTGACATCCTATGCTGATTCGTTGTATTCTGTCATGAATGCGCTTCCTCCTGCCAGCGTACTTCCGCGCGAGGAACTGGAAATTTTCAACGAACGCCTTGCTACCAGGATAGATTCCTTACAGGTATCATGGAACCAGGACGTCCAGGGCATGAGGAATGACTGATATTTCGATTTCATTTCCTGTCGGGAACCAGTCGCCGTCGGCGTGGGCAGGGCCGTCGGAAGAGCGTCTGATGGTTATGTTTTTTCCGCGATAGGTATGTACACGTCTGCTTTTGTGGGCCGATCCGGTCATCAGACGTCCTGCAAGCCATGGGAGTTCAAGTGCCTTGAATCCTTCTACAACTGTAATGTCGAGTATGCCGTCGCTGCTGTCTGCAAGAGGAGTGATCTTGGCACCGTTGCCCCACTGGTTGGAATTTCCGACAGTAATGAATATAGCTTCGTGCTCGATATCATGCCCGTCAATATTGATCTGATATTTTTCGGGTGAGTATATGCGCCATGTCTTCAGGCCTTCCTTGATGTAGGTGGAGAGGCCTCTTTTACCGCATTTTGCGAATCTTTCGCTTACGACTGCGTCAAATCCAACTCCGGCAACAGAGAAGAACATCCGTCCGTTGATGGTCGCAGCATCAAGCGGGGATGTCTTTCCTGAAGCAATGATCTTCATAGCCTTGTCCGGATTTTGGCTTATCCCAAGATGCCTTGCCAGACCGTCTCCGCTGCCGCACGGGATGATACCAAGAGTCTTTCCTGTGCCGGCAAGACCTCTTGCAACCTCATTGACAGTTCCGTCTCCTCCTACTGCCACCACCACCTGCTCAGCCGTCTCGCGCGCCAGCTTTTCAGCGTGCCCGGCATATTCGGTGCAGACGACTTCATACCCTTCCTTTCCCAGTCGGGATATGATGGCCTTCTTTCTTCCTTTGCCTGATATGGGATTGACAATGAACAGCATTATTCGAAAATGTTCTTGGATTCGTCGTAGAAGTCGCTCTCCATTCCCAGGAAGCTCATCACGCTGTGGTAGATATGGTGGTGTCCGACGGTTCCAAGATCCTTGATCTTGGCTGAACCTTCGGATGTCCACACGATGAATGGAATGTCCAACTGTACGTCCGGAGCCATGCTGAGCGGCACTCCATGCATGTACAGACCGTCTTCTCCGAGTGACTCACCGTGGTCTGATACAAAAATTACGCATGACCTCCTCTCGGGGAACTCAGTCTTCAGCATGTCGATGACAGAGTGTACCAGATAGTCAGTATAGACGATTGTGTTGTCATATGCATTGACCAGCTCGGATTGCTTTGCCTTGGCCATTTCCACTGTCCTGCACTCGGGATGGAATAGTTTGAACTCATCTGGAGTGTTTGCATAATACGAAGGACCATGACTGGTGTAGGTATGGATGCCGACAAATATCTTTGCGCTGTCGCTTGCTGCAATATCTTCCTTAAGTCCATGGAAGAGAACGCCGTCAAATGAACCGTCTGCCTCCGGAAATCTCTCGGCCAGCGCGGACTTGCTGTAGCTTTTGTTCAGGTGGAGAGGGGGAGTGCCCCAGTTGCTGCTTCTCCATATTACATCCACTCCGTTGCGCTGCAGGTAGTTAGGAAGGATTTCATATAGTTCCTTGCTCGGCTTATGCTCAAGTATCGCCTTAACTGAAGCTGTGGTATATGTGTCGTATGCACGGGCTTTCAGCGCTGTTACGCTGTCGGCTGCCATAAGCGGGTTTGTCTCCCTTTCATATCCATACAGCGAGAAATTCTGGCTGCGCGCAGATTCTCCGATAATCAGTACGACTATGTCTTCGCTGTCCGTAACGAATTCAGCATCAGGAAGAATGATCTCTTTCTGGTTCATCTTCTTCCAATGTACCCAGTACCTTACCGAATTGATTGTATATGACCAAGGCATGATCTTGCTGCCGAGTACAGGTGCATGGAAGTCGATCCATGTGGTATTCCGTATGTTACCCGCAGCAACTGCAACGATTACTGTCAGAGATATACCTGCATTTGCAAGGAAACGCTTGAAAGATCCATATGAAGACTTCTTCCAGAAAAGCCATACACATGGAGGAACTCCCAGAAGCAGGATATACAGAATGAATGTCCATGAGAAGAAACTGGTCGCTTCTGATGCCTGGGTATTGAATACATTGCCCATCATTGCCCTGTCAATCAGTACGTTATAAGTATTGATAAAGTACAGGGAGATGGCATTGCCAATCAGCGTGAACGAAATGATTCCTTTGCCGACGCCCCTGAAACAGTACAGAAGCAGGTAGTAGACAAAGAAATTAAGGGCAAGCATGAGGAGAATCACGCTTACCACAATGAATACTCCGTTGAAGCCTCCGTTTATGAAACTGAGGACATCACGGAAAAACGGAATATGGAATGCAATTAATGTGTATAAGCTGAGAATCAGACAGATATACGTCAGTTTTGCTTCCCGGCCAAAGAGTTTCCTGAATTCCATCAGAACCTGTCCATTACACCGAAGATGCGCTCACGAACATCTTCAATTGTACCAGTACCATCGATTTCGTGATACTTCTCTGCCTTCTCGTAATATGCTATGAGAGGCTCGGTCTGGTTATGATAGGTTGAAATTCGGGTGTTTATGATCTCTTCGCTGGCATCGTCGGCCCTGCCTTCCTTGAGTGCGCGTCCCTTGATGCGCTCCATGATCATTTCGTCAGGGATCATGATGGATACTGTGGCTGTAACTTCAGTTCCGGCCTTTGCAAGAATGACATCCAGTGCCTCAGCCTGAGGAAGAGTGCGTGGGAATCCGTCCAGAAGGAATCCGTCTACACCTGTTGTTGTCCTGAACTCGTTTTCAATCATTCCCTCCACAACCTCATCAGGAACGAGACATCCTTTTTCAATCAATGCCTTTGCCTGAAGTCCGAGCTCTGTTTCTGCTGCAATTTCCTTGCGCAGAAGAGCTCCTGTTGAGATGTGATGCAGATTGTACTTTTCTACCATTGCTGTGGCCTGAGTGCCCTTCCCGGCACCCGGAGGACCGAATAGAATGTAGTATTTCATGCTATTGTTCTAAAACATAAATGTCTTTGTAGTTACGTCCTAGTTCATCATAGTCAAGTCCGAATCCGACGATGAAGTCATTAGGAATCTCCATCGCTACATAGTCAATCTTGATATCCTTCTTATATGCATCCGGCTTCATCAGCATGGTACATATATAAGACTCAGAGGCACCCGCTTCCTTCATGATCCTTTTCAGTTCCACGATTGTGTTGCCGGAATCAACGATATCTTCCACAATGATCACCCTTCTACCTGTAAGGTCAGCTGTAAGACCCATAGCCTGCTTTACATTTCCGGTAGTTGAGGTGCCGACATAAGATGTGAGCTTGGTGGATACTATCTGGCAATTGAATGTGAGCCTTTTCATCAGTTCACCCATGAACATGATAGATCCGTTGAGGACACACAGAAGGACCGGAATATCTTCGCATCCGTTGAAATCTTTGTTGATACTGGCAGCAACTTCATCTATTGCTGCGGAGATTTTCTCATAGGGGATGAATGTCTTGAAGGTCTTGTCCTTCAGAGTGACTTTGTTCATATGTACAGATTTTACAACAAGACACAAAAATAGCACAATTCGTTTAAAAAAAAGAAAAATTTTGAGTTGTTTCATGTAAAAACAACAAGATTGCCCGAGGCACTGCATAAATTGGCGGAAAATGCCGTACAAATGCGTAGAATAGCTCATATTGTATTGATCCTGCTGGTTTGTCCGGCAGCTCATGCCCAAGGCCAGTCCGGGATTGAAGCCATAATGGCTCTTGCCGGGGTGAGTGATGAAGATAGCCTCGACGCTGATGAGGTTGAAAGGCTTGGTGAACTTCTTCAAAGTCCGCTTCCGATAAATATGGCATCTGCTGCCAGACTTGAAGAATCAGGACTATTTACAAGATATCAGATAGCTTCACTTACAGACTATCTGACCCGTCATGGGGATATTCTTTCAGTAAGAGAACTGGCCGCGGTAGATGGCTTCGGTGACTCGCGGACAAGACTGCTGGCTCCGTTCATCAGTTTTGACAGCAGGAAACTTCCTGGAGCAAAGAACGGAAATCAGCTGAAGGTGTTTAATTCCATCGCAGCCCGAACAGCCCTGAAGTCAGTAGGCAAAGGTGAGGAAAGGAATGTGACTTGGAATTACGGAATGAAATATCGTATCGAGGCTGGAGATTTCCTGCAGGCGTCGTTTTCGGTGAACCGTTCATATGCCGCCCCATCCCCGGCTCCCGAATTATACTCCGGCAATATAATATGGTATTTCAGGAAGATCAGGGGAAAACTGATAGCCGGGGATTTCAATGCCCGTTTCGGACAGGGCCTAGCCCTTTGGAACGGTATGTTCATGACCTCGCTTGATACTCCTGATGCGTTTATGAAAAAGCCGTCCGGTATTTCAGGAACATGGTCATTTACTGGTACTTCTGCCATGCGAGGGATTGCTGCAGACTTCCAGATCGGGAGATTTGCAATATCTGCCCTGACGGCCCACCCGGGCGTGGCTGCTCTTAATTCATCGTGGCACGGAAGGTATGGACATGTTTCGTTGACCAGCCGTCTGGATGCCTCTCTCAAGCCAGGTGCCTTCAGGCTTTCGGAAGCTGTTACTTCAATAGATGCAGCATTCTGTCTGAAGGGAGTCAATGTATTTGGAGAAGTTGCCTGGTACTGGAGTGCAAAACATGCGGCGGCTGTATTGGGAACAGATTTCAGGGCAGGAGAATATATGAGAATGGCTGCGTTGCTAAGGAGCATAGATGCTTCCCGTTATGGCGGGGCAATAAGCGGGAAACTGAATACGAGAAGTCACGAATTCGTGTTTGCTGCCGAATCTGACTATTATTCAAAAGGGAAACCTTCGCCCACAGGTGAGGGACTGCAGATAAAGTGTAACCTGAACTGGAAGTATGAAGCCTCATCAGGTTTCTTCCTTAAGGTCAGATTTTCAGAACGCGTACGCTCATGGGGGCCAATGTCCAGAACAGATCTGAGGACTGATGTCGGATATTCAGCAGGACCGTTCTCTGTCCAGGCTCGACTTGACGTGCTTAAATGTGTCAGACCGGCTGCCCTCTGCTATCTTGAAGGCGGCTATAAGGACGACCGGTGCTCGGTATATCTTCGTCAGGGAGTATTTCTGATAGATGACTGGGAGGACAGGATATATGTCTATGAGAGGGATGCTCCCGGATCGTTCAATGTGCCGGCGTTTTACGGACGGGGACTTTGGAGCAGTCTTGCGGGCGGCTGCCGCTTTGGGAAAATAGCCCGTATGTATGCACGGGCCTCATATATATGCTATCCGTTCATGGATGCGCAAAAGAAAAAGCCCGGCAAGGCCGAGCTTAAACTTCAATGTGTATTCAGATTTTAGAACTGAGGAATCTTGATGACAGTTCCAGGTCTGATATTGCTGCTCTTGATTCCATTATAGTCCATGATGTTCTGAGCACTGACTCCTGGGTAGTTCTTTGCAATGGAATAGAAGGTGTCACCGCTCTTCACTGTATATGTACTGTGTCCTTTGGCTCCGGCAGCTGAATTTCCTGCCGGCTTGCCTGCTGACGAGGATTTGCTTGCAGATGAGCTGCTTGACGAAGAACTTGCAGGAGCTCTTCCGCCTCTGTAGATGACCAGGTGCTGACCGACGCGGATGTTGTCGCTCTTGAGCTTGTTCCATTTCTTGATGTTTGCTACGCTTACCCTATGCTGGCTTGCGATCTTTCCCAGGTAATCTCCGTTCTTTACCTTATATACGATACGTACTCCGTCACCGGCATCCTTGAGCTTCTTTATAGTGGCAGGTTCGAAGTATACATTTGCCTTATGTCTGTAGATGCTGTCTCCGTACTCGATGAACGTACCTGTATACTGGTAGGGGAGTCTCAGGATATATTCTCTCTCATGGCCAGGGATGATAGCGTGCCTGTACTGAGGGTTGAGGTCCTTGAGCTGCTGAAGAGGAGCCCCGGTTAGATCAGTTACCTGCTGGAGGTGCAACTGCTTGTTTATCACCAGAGTATCAACGGCAACCGGCATTCCTACGTCTACAGGTTTTATGCCATGTTCCTTATAGTATTCCAGAGTATAAAGAGCTCCGACAAATGCAGGGACATAAGTTCTTGTCTCGCGTGGGAGGAAGTCCCAGATGTCCCAGAACTTGGTGCTGCCGCCGGCCCTTTTGATGGCCTTCCTTACATTTCCTGCACCGCAGTTATATGATGCGATCGCAAGATTCCAGTCTCCGAACATCTCATAGGCATCCATCAGGTAGTCAGCTGCAGCCTCGCATGATTTGACCGGATCCATTCTTTCGTCCACGAAAGAGTCCACGTGCAGCCCGTATGTCTTGCCGGTTCCATACATGAACTGCCACATGCCCTTTGCTCCCACTCTCGATTCTGCTCTCGGGTCCATGGCTGATTCGATGATGGCCAGTGCCTGAAGCTCTTCCGGAAGCCCTTTCCTTTCGAATATCTCAGCAAAGATAGGCATATAGTATCTGCACATGCCGAGCATGTATGGCATCCTCTTAGGCATCTTCTCGGAATACATTATGATGTAGTTCCTGACGATATCGTTATACGGAATCTGGATGAACGAATTCATCTTCCTGATACGCTCGATATAGATCTCGTCAGATACGTTGGACTCGAATCGCACTTCCTCCATGTCGTAGATCTCATCCTCATACTGTCTTGCCATCTGTTCTGCATATCTGATGTCAAGAAGACTGTCCGACAAGGCAACTTCTTCCATGTCTCCAAGATAGAATGATTCTTCGTCACCTTCCGGTCCGTTAAGCGAAAGCTCTACCCTGTATCTCAGATTCTCCGCCTCCAGCGTGTCCAGCTGGGCTCTTACCATATTAAGTGAGTCTTCAAGAGCCTGTATCCTCTCCTGAAGATCTTTCACCTTTGGCTTCTTGTCTTGAATTTCTGCGGCGTTGACCTGATTGTTTGCCGCAATAATTAAGGCAGCCACTGAAATGACTGTCATGAATTTATTTGAAATGTTCATATACGATGTTTGTTTAGAAGGTAAGGCCTAATCTGACTCCTACGGCATTGTGGTTGAAGCCGGTGCTGCCCGGATTCAGCGCGTATGCGTTATTAGGCGGAATGATTGCTGGCTCCAGATTCATACTTATGTCATCAGTGACTTCAAAATCATGCATGTACGCAAAGACATTGGCATCGATGACCTGCAGGAAATATACAAGGGCAGTTGCAACAATCGAGTAGTCTCGATATCGTCGGTAGACATCCCTGTACCATTTTGCAGTCTCTCCGCTTATCGGACCGGTATAACTGTCCGAGGTGGTAGCTTCATTATGGATATTCTTGAATCTGATGTAGTTCGTATGGTTGGTGGTAAGGAAATGGACAGATACCAGCAGACCGCCCCAATAGATAGGTACCTTGTAGAGCTCGCCATTGTATATCTGACCCAGGCCGGGGAGAAGAACCGAATATAGAGTTGCCCTTCCCGGATGCGGGAATTTGTCGGACTGATAGCATACGACTCCATCCATCAGCGATCCCCAATAAACGAGGCCGGCGCCGACCATCAGCCATGTACCGGTAGTCTTGGCCTTATGGTTGATCAGAGGCGCTTCATATGGATACTGTGTGCCGAATTCTGTCTCATATGCCAGTTTCTCGGTCTCCCATGCCTGATAGGCCTTCTTGGACTTGTTGTACTGGTGGAGATAATATCCTCCGGTACCCGCAAATGCTCCCAGTCCTCCGTACACTATAGGAAGCTTCCAATAGTCTCCGTTATAGATCTGGGCAGTACCGGGCAGGATCATGGAGGCTCCGAACATCGTTCCTATCTTGATTGTGTTCTTATGAGCCAGTCCGCCGAAATATTCCTTGAAGGAGAATACCCTGGTAGTAGTGTCTGCCCTTGCTGTCGAATCAGTCCGGCTGTTGCCGTTCTGCTTGTAGATGTCTTCCCTGAACTGGGCACGCGACAGAGTCGTAGAGCATGCCAGACCTACGAGACATAAAAGGATATATATGAAGGTTCTGTTCCTCATTCCTAGAACTGTGAGTCTTCAAGTGCCTTAAGGAACTTGCGGACCTCGTCGTCACTGTTGAAATGAATGGTCATGGATCCTTTTCCCGCAGCGGAACGCTTGAGACTGATATTGTTCTCAAAATATTTGCCGACGATCTCAAGAACCTTGAAATACTCGTCAGGAAGCTCCTGAGAGTCATCCGCCTGAGGCTCATCCTTCTTCTGGGACATCTTCTTGATCTTGTCCTCGAGCTGCCTTACGGACATGTCATCCTTGATCACGAGGTCACAGAGGTATTCCTGCAGCTGAGCATCCTCCACTCCCAAAAGAACCTTTGCGTGGCCCACGCTGAGCAGTCCTACCTTGAGGTCATGCTGGATCTTTGCCGGCAGCTTGAGCAGACGAAGATAGTTTGTCACCGATGCGCGTTTCTTTCCGACTCTCACTGCCATCTGTTCCTGAGTCAGTCTGCACTCGTCGATGAGTCTCTGGTAGCTCATGGCTATTTCTATAGGGTCAAGATCCTCTCTCTGGATATTCTCGACAATCGCCATTTCCAGCATTCCCTGATCGTTTGCATCTCGGATATATGCAGGAACCATGTCCATGCCGGCGATACGGCAAGCCCTGAAACGACGCTCGCCGCTTATGATCTGATATCTGCCGTCTTCCTTCCTTCGTACTGTGATCGGCTGGACCAGTCCGAGAGTCTTTATCGAATCAGCCAGGTCCTCCAAAGCCTCCTGGTCAAATGACATTCGCGGCTGGAACGGGTTCGGCTCGATAAGGTCGACCGGAATGCGGAGAATGTCAGCTGTGGCATTCTGCTGCGGCTGCTCTGCATTCACAACCTCCTTGTTGATGTATCCGACAGGCTTCCTTATGTTATTCAGGTCGGCTTCCATGCCCAGAAGGGCGCCGATGCCTTTGCCAAGGCCTCTTTGCTGTTTGCTCATATTCTTTAGCTGTTTTTCTCAAGAACCTCTTTCGCGAGATTGAGGTAGTTTGTGGTTCCGTTACAGATCACGTCATAGAGGATGATAGGCTTACCGTGTGATGGAGCCTCGCTCAGACGTATGTTTCTGTTGATGATGGTCTTGAATACCATGTCCTTGAAATGCTCCTGGAGTTCGTTGAGCACCTGATTGTGTACCTTTGTTCTTCCGTCGAACATGGTTACTACAAAGCCTTCGATGGTAAGTTCCGGGTTAGGGCCGTTCTGTACGAGACGGATGGTCTGGAGAAGCTTGCCCAATCCTTCAAGTGCGAAGAATTCAGGCTGTACAGGAATGATTACCGAATCGGCAGCTGTAAGCGAGTTGATGGTGATGAGTCCGAGGGATGGGGAACAGTCGATGATGATATAGTCATAACTGTCCTTCACCTTTGCCAGAGCATTCTTCAGATAGGTTTCCCTTTCAGGATTGTCCACAAGCTCAAGCTCGGCACCCACGAGGTTGATATGTGAAGGAATCATATGGAGAGACGCGATCTCAGTCTGGATAAGGCTGTCTGTCACATCTATTTCTCCGATCATCACTTCATACAGCGTCCTCTTCTGGTCGTTTTCCGGAGAGAAGTTGAGACCTGAGGTCGTATTGGCCTGAGGGTCAGCATCTATGATGAGCACCTTCTTCTCCAGCACAGCCAGTGATGCGGCAAGATTTATGGCGGTTGTTGTCTTACCGACACCGCCTTTCTGATTTGCTATAGCTATTACTTTTCCCATATTCGTTTTCTTAAGGACATAATACGGCAAAATTACAAAAAATATTTCATTGCTTTACTTTAATTCGTACATTTGTTGATAAATTCTTCGAGTTTGAAATCTACGTCATAAGTATGAATCAGATGGAAGACAAATGGTTGGTAGTAGTCAATGTCTTTGCCGCTTCCAGGCAGGCAGGGGCGATATGGAAAAAGGCCGCGTCCATGATGGATGAGGCTTCCGTCGAATATAAGGCAATGTACACTGGTGGCGCAGACAATGCCGAGGCTATCGCCCGCAAGGCATGTGCTGCCGGATACAGACGGTTTGTCGCGGTCGGTGGTGATGGTACCGCTCATGATGTGCTGAACGGTATATGCAGGTATGTGTATGAGGACTCTTCGTCGGACTGCTCTTTGTCTGATTTTACTCTTGGCGTAATCCCGGTCGGATCAGGAAATGATTGGGTAAAGTCCACGAAAGTATCCAAGGACCTGTACAGAGCGGTTTCTCTGATATCGGCGGCGTCAATAGGGAAGCAGGATGTTGTACGTGTTTCCGTTCAGGATAGGGAAACATATATGATCAATGTCGGTGGCATCGGACTAGATGCGAGGGTGTGCGAGATCGTAAACAGGAAGAAGGAACAGGGATATAGGGGACGAAAACTATATGTAAACGCCCTTCTGTATTGCCTCAGGCACAGAGTTCCGGTCAGAGCACGTGTCATGTGTGACGGAAATCAGGTCTTCGACGGGAAGTATCTCTCGATGGCTTTCGGAATAGGTAAATACTCCGGCGGGGGAATGAGACAGACCCCTCTTGCGGTTCTGGATGACGGCCTTCTTGATGTGACCATAATCCCTGATATCTCACTATGGACTATAGCAACGAAGGTTCCACGTCTGTTTACGGGAACCTTCCATAAGGTGAAGATCCTGACTCAGTGCAGGTGCCGTGAGGTCGAGGTCATTCCATATGCCCAAAGCGATGCGGAACCGATTGAGGTCGATGGAGAAGTTGTAGGACGTGTGCCCGTAAAGATGACCCTCCTGCCTGAACAGATCAATATAGTCCGATTATAATCCTATCCCAGGAAACTTAGCAGGATACCTGCTGCAACCGCCGATCCAATGACTCCGGCTACGTTCGGTGCCATCGCATGCATCAGAAGATGGTTCTTTGGATCGAATTCCCTTCCTACATTCTGAGAAACTCTGGCTGCATCTGGTACTGCAGATACTCCTGCGTTGCCGATGAGAGGGTTTATCTTGTTGCCTTCCTTACAGAAAAGGTTCATGATCTTGGCGAATCCCACTCCGCAGAATGTCGCTACACAGAATGAAAACAATCCCAGTGCGAAAATCTTGATCGAAGTGCCTGTAAGGAATACGTCTGCCTGAGTCGAGCAACCTACTGTAACGCCGATGAGGATTGTCACAACGTCGATGAGCGGTCCGCGGGCAGTTTCTGCAAGTCTCTTGGTAACTCCGCTCTCTTTCAGGAGGTTACCGAAGAAAAGCATTCCCAGAAGCGGCATTCCGGAAGGGACGATCAGTGCAGTGAGGATGAAACCTACGATAGGGAAGATGATCTTCTCTTTCTGGCTTACCTGTCTAGGGGTCTTCATACGGATGAGACGCTCCTTTTTCGTTGTCATCATCAGCATGATGGGACGCTGGATGACAGGAACCAGGGCCATATAAGAGTACGCCGATACTGCAATCGCTCCCATAAGGTGAGGAGCAAGCTTTGATGAAAGGAAGATCGCTGTAGGACCGTCTGCACCTCCGATGATGCCGATGGCACCCGATTCTGCAGGAGTGAATCCCATATGCGCTGCAGCAATATATGCTCCGAAGATACCGATCTGCGCAGCTGCTCCGATAAGAAGAAGTCTAGGCTGGGATATCAATGAGGAGAAGTCTGTCATCGCTCCGATACCGAGGAAAATCAGCGGAGGGTACCATCCCTTCTGTACTCCCTGATAAAGGATGTTCATGACAGAGCCTTCTTCATAGATGCCTATCTGAAGACCCTCAGTGAAAGGGATGTTTCCGATGATGATTCCGAATCCGATCGGAACCAGCAGCAGGGGCTCCCAGTCCTTCTTGATGGCAACTGTGATGAATGCTATACCGATGATTATCATCACGATATGCTGCCATGTCATATTTGCAAAGCCTGTATATTGCAGAAACTGCTGCAGGCTCTCTATAACCGTGTGCATTGTTGTCTGTTATGTTATGGATTCCCTGTCAAGCCGGGAATGACGAAGTATTATGCTATTGTAACGATTGTTGCACCTTCAAGGACAGAGTCTCCCTTGGCAACGTTTACTGAAGCTACAGTGCCGTCGTGCTCCGCCTGAATCTCATTTTCCATCTTCATTGCCTCGAGGATGGCAACCACCTGACCTGCCTTGACTGCATCACCGGGATTTACCTTGACTGCGATGATGACTCCTGGGAGTGGGGAAGTGACCGCCTTGCCTCCTGCGACCGGTTTTGGTGTAGCCGGGGCTGCTGCCGGCTGAACCGGAGCTGCAGCTGGCTGCTGAACAGTCTGAGCGGGAGCAGAAGGAACTGCCTGGACAGGTGCAGCAGGCGCATTTTCCATCTCTACCTGATATGAGGTTCCGTTGACAGTTACGTCTGCTATGTTACCTGATACTGAATTCACGGCTACATTATACTCGTTGCCGTTGATCTTGAATTTATATTCTTTCATTTTATCTGTTTTTACGTTTGATGGTAATTATGTAGCTTTCGTTATCGTGTACAGTGTCGTTGAGGTACTGATGGAGGGCCATTCCAATGGCTGCATAAGTCTCTCCGCCAAGTTCCTGATCGAGAGCAAGCGCTATGGCCGCTGCTTCTTCTTCAGTAGGTCCTTCTCCCTTACGTCCTGCTTTCTTCCTGGACTTGCAACAGAATATGCGTGTCCATGATATGTTGGAGTTGACGCTTTTACCGATAAGTGTGTAGGCAAAGTACAGAATTATCAGCGCAGAAAAGACCACCGCCACTGACACCAGCGTGATGATGACTCCGTGCGGATCTCTTTCCGCCATTTCCGCGCTCTTGCGGATGACGTTCTCCGAGGTCTGTAATAATACGAATGAATCCATGAGGCTATATTATTATAGTGGGAGATTGTCGTGTTTCTTCCATGGATTTTCCTGCTTCTTTCCAGCAAGCTGCTCCAAGGCTCGTATGACGCGGAATCTGGTATTGCGAGGCTCGATCACATCGTCAATATAGCCATAGCTGGCGGCATTGTACGGGTTGCAGAAAAGATCGTTGTATTCCTGCTTCTTCTCATCAGCCACCTTGGCGCGCTCAGCAGGGTCCTCCATGGCCTTTATCTCCTTTGAATAGAGGATTTCGACTGCTCCTTCTGCACCCATAACAGCAATGATCGCAGAAGGCCTCGCGTAGTTGATGTCTCCGCGCAACTGCTTGCAACTCATCGTAATATGGGCTCCACCGTAAGATTTTCTTAAAGTGACTGTCACCTTCGGTACAGTTGCTTCTCCATAAGCATACAGAAGCTTCGCTCCATGCATGATGATTCCTCCATATTCCTGCTGAGTTCCGCATAGGAATCCAGGTACATCCACCAGTGTCACAAGAGGGATGTTGAAGGCGTCGCAGAAACGTACGAAACGTGCAGCCTTGCGGGATGCATTTATATCAAGCACGCCTGCCAGGATTTTCGGCTGATTGGCAACTATGCCGACTGAACGGCCGTTCATATGTGCGAAACCGACAATGATGTTCTTTGCCCAGCTCTTGTGAACTTCAAGGAATCTGCCGTCATCAACGATGCTTCCGATGACCTGGTACATGTCATATGCCTTGTTCGGGCTGTCCGGAATGATGTCGTTGAGGGCGTCGTCGACGCGTCCTGCCGGGTCTGCTGTCTCAACAAAAGGAGCTTCCTCGCGGTTGTTTGAAGGCAGGAAACTGAGCAGAGCCTTGATGGTCTCAATGCCTTCCTGTTCGTTTTCGGCTGCAAAATGAGCCACACCGCTCTTGGTGGCATGTACGCTGGCACCTCCGAGCTGCTCCTGTGTCACTGATTCACCTGTAACAGTCTTGACAACTCCGGGACCGGTAAGGAACATATAAGAGGTATCCTTGACCATGACTGTGAAGTCGGTCAGGGCAGGCGAGTAGACTGCTCCTCCTGCGCAAGGACCGAATATTCCGGAAATCTGAGGAACCACTCCGGAAGCGAGGATGTTCCTTTCGAAGATTTCGCCGAAGCCGGCCAGAGAGCAGATGCCTTCCTGGATGCGTGCTCCGCCGGAATCGTTGATGCCGATGAAAGGAGCGCCGTTGCGCACGGCCATATCCATGACCTTGCATATCTTCTGTGCCATGGTCTCCGACATAGATCCGCCCGAAACCGTGAAATCCTGCGCGAATACATAAACAAGACGGCTGTCTACAGTTCCCATTCCGGTCACTACTCCGTCACCGTCAGATTTTGTCTTCTCCATTCCGAAGTTCGTACAGCGGTGCTGGACAAACATGTCGAATTCCTCAAAACTTCCCTCATCAAGGAGCAGGGCAAGTCTTTCGCGTGCGGTAAGCTTGCCTTTCTGGTGTTGCGCGTCAATCCTTTTCTGACCGCCTCCCATGCGGGCGGCAGCCCTGCGCTCTACCAGCTCTTTAATTTTTTCCTGTTGTATACTCATAAATCATAATTTCTTGATTCATCGGGGCAAAGATAGTATTTTTTTCAACTGACCCGCATGGCCGATGAATTCCTGATATGTGTATTGCGATGCAATGGTTCTCCGTGTGGCGAAACTTCCGTTTTATTCGGTCAGATCAAAGATGAAACTGACATAAATGTGGCGAAATTCCGGACCTACAGTACAATTTTCATCGACTTGAGACTCTCTTCCGCTGAAGAACCGCCGTAGAAAATTTCATATTCTCCGGCAGCGCCTTCCATCTTTCCTGTCATCGGATTGAACAGGTCGATGTCTTCCGGACCCATAGGTATGTTCACAGTGACTGTCTCTCCTGCTTTGACAGGAACTCTCTGGAATCCTCTCAGACTCTTCGCCGGTCCGTCAGGATCAGACATGGACTTTACATATACCTGTACAACCTCGTCTCCATCCATGCTTCCTGTGTTTGATACAGGAATGATCAGCTTGCCGTCAGCATATGTAGCTTCTCCGTATTCGAATGACGTATAGCTGAGTCCATGACCGAAAGCGAAAAGCGGTTTGCCTTTGAAGTATCTGTATGTATGGTCTTCCATGTCGTAGTCTCCGAAGTCAGGAAGATCGGCGTCTGAAGCATAGAATGTTACAGGAAGCCTTCCTGCAGGGTTGTAGTCGCCGAAAAGAACGTCAGCAACCGCTTCGCCTCCGGCCTGGCCGCCGTACCATGCCTGAAGTATCGCATCGCAGTTCGCTGACTCAGGAGCCAATGCAACTGCCGAACCGGAAAGGTGTACGAAGATCACAGGCTTGTTCAGCTTGGCGAGCTTTGAGATATATCTGCGCTGGGTTGCAGGAAGCTCGATTGAAGTCCTGTCGCCGCCCATGAACCCCTTGTAATTGACCTGCATCTCCTCTCCTTCGAGCTGAGGGGAAAGGCCTCCGACGAAGATTATCGCATCCACGTCCTTGAACATTGCGGCATCGAAATTTTCCTTGCCGGCTGCAGTACCTTCCATGGCCTCTGCAATGTCACAGCCTTTGGCATAGACTACATTCTCTTCTCCCACCTTGGCGATGATGCCTTCGAGCACTGTGGTGGTCTTTCTTGGAGTTCCGTTGTAGTTGCCCCACATTACCAGTGAATCTGCGGCATTCGGGCCTACGACTGCATAGCGGGCATTCCTGGCCAATGGCAGAACTGCATTCTCATTCTGCAGCAGCGTCATTGTCTTGCGTGCCATGTCAAGCGCTAGCGCGTGGTGCTGGTCGCAAGCGAGGAGTTCGTCAGGAATCTTCGACCATGAAACCTCTTCCTGAGGATCCATCTCTCCAAGTTCGAAACGAGCCTTGAGTACCCTGAAAAGGGCCTTGTCTATTTCTTCTTCTGTTATTGTGCCGTTATTGACAGCCTCGACAAGGGCAGGGAAGGAGTTGCCGCACTCCAGGTCGGCGCCGCTTCTTACTGAAAGCGCTGATGCAGATGCAGGATCATTAGGGAAAAGGTTGTGGCATCCCTCCGAGTGGAAATCGCGTACAGCCCAGCAGTCTGTGACCACCAGTCCCTCATATCCCCATTCGTTACGAAGTATCTGGATGAGAAGCTTGTCGTTACCGCAGCAAGGCTTTCCCTCATATGCGTTATATGCGCACATCACTTCCTTCACGTCGGTTGTCTTTACAAGCCTTTCGAATGCATATAGATAGGTCTCTGACAGATCCCTCCATGATACTTCATCCACGTTGAAGATGTGGCGCTCGGATTCGGGACCGCTGTGGATCGCAAAGTGCTTCAGGCAGGCATGAAGTTTATCATAATCGGCTTTCGGATCACCCTGAAGGCCATTGACTGCCGAACGCCCCATTACAGTTGTCAGATAAGGGTCCTCGCCATATGTCTCCTGGCCACGTCCCCAACGAGGATCCCTGAAAATATTGATGTTAGGAGTCCATACTGTAAGACCGTTATACTGTTTCACACCATTGCCGGCTGTCGCCATATTGTATTTGATCCGCTGCTCGGTGGAGGCAACGTCAAATACATCCTGAAGAAGTACGTTGTCCCAGCTTGCAGCCATTCCTATAGCCTGAGGAAATACTGTGGCAAGTCCGTTTCGGGCAGAGCCGTGGAGGGCCTCATTCCACCAGTTATACTGCTTGATTCCAAGTTCTGGTATTGCAGGACTCTCATAATTCATAAGCGAAACCTTCTGCTCGAGTGTGAGCCGTCCAAGAAGGTCTTCAGCTCTGGTTTCGGGATCCAGTGACGAGTCCTGATAGGGGAGTTGGTTCTTGCATCCTGCTGCTGACAGACATAGGAGGATTGCTAAGGAGAAGTAAATCAGTTTTTTCATGTCAGGTTTCATATGTGGTCATATTTTGTCAAAGATAATATAAAAAATATTAAATTCGCTGACCATTTTGGGAAACTGTCATGGAGGAGGTCATCATATACATATTTCTTCTGGCTTTTGGAGCTAGTTTTGTGCAGCGTACCACCGGCTTCGGATTCGGCATATTCATAATGACGATGCTGCCTTTTCTCATGCCCTCGTATGGTGAGGCGACCGCTCTTTCCGGACTTCTTGCTCTGACAACCTCATCCTTCATAGCTTTCCGGATGCGCAGATCTGTAGTCTGGAAGAATCTTCTGCCTATACTGGTGACATTCATCCTGATTTCCGCCGTCGCAATATGTTTCCTGGCAAGAATACATGACAATACTCTTCGTAAGATTCTGGGTATAGTATTGATTGTTACCGGGTTGTACTTCGCTCTTTTCAGCAGGCGCATAAAGATCGGAACCTCTGTCCCATGGCAGGTCGGGGCTGGAACCCTGAGCGGAATCATGGGAGGCTTCTTCGGTATGCAAGGCCCTCCGGCAGTCCTTTACTTCATTTCATCCGCCCCTTCCAAAGAGCATTACATGGCAATGACCCAGATGTATTTCTGTATCGGCAATGCGATGATGACGATAGTCCGGGCCTGCAACGGTTTCGTCACTGTTTCTGTGGGAAAAGGCTATGCCATAGGTCTGGGAGGCCTGGTCCTCGGTCTCCTTCTAGGCGAATGGGCCTTCAAGCTGATTCCCGGCCGCATTTTCCCATACCTGGTATATACATAC
Source organism: Candidatus Cryptobacteroides sp. (assembly GCA_045539015.1). Taxonomy (GTDB): domain Bacteria; phylum Bacteroidota; class Bacteroidia; order Bacteroidales; family UBA932; genus Cryptobacteroides. The sequence continues at coordinate 17,109 of JAZQEN010000087.1, read as the reverse complement.
ATAGGTATCAGCGGTCTGGTGATCTTCCTTACGGCCTGATGCAGGGGTGTGTTGTCAGGAATTATGCTTCAAAAAGTCAGATATCATTGTTGCTGCAATCGTATCTGATGTTTTTCGGGCTTCTTCATACGCGACACCAAGAATACAGAACTCCTGCTGGCATATGATATCCCCCGCATCAGCCTGCATTGACATTCTGTGCAGCGTCACACCTGTGACAGTCTCTCCGTCTCTGAAGATTTCATCCCATGGATTCAGACCGGGGTAGGCAGGCAATAGCGACGGATGGAGATTGAATGCTCCGTATTCCGGAGCTGTGAATATTTCAGCAGGCAGGATATATGGACAACGCCATGTCAACAGTACCTGTGCTGCTGACATCTTCAGGATGTCCCGTAACTGAGTCAGAAATGATTCTTTTGTTTCTGACTGATAATCAGTCATATCCACTACGCAGAGGTCAATGTCTTTCATTGCTGACAGGGTATTCCTGACAGCATTCTGACCCGTGGTGACAAGCAGTACCTTAACCATTATATTTCACTATGTTGAAGTCGATGCCGCTGTAGCTTGAGACTTTATCGGCGATTGACCTGAACTCTTCGTCAGAAAGGTTTTCAGACAGGTTTATGACCGGACAGCCGTCCCTGAGGAACTGGACCGGATCCGGAATCCTGCCATTGAGGCGTGCATGCTTGTAGAGCGTCGATCCGGGAAATGCAATGATGAGTCCCAGATCTATAGCCGAATATTTTCTATGCTCCCTCCACCATTCCAATGTCCTGGTTGCCGACTCCATCGTTTCGAACTCATCTCCGAGAATTACGGTTGACCTGGTGTCCAGACCTGCTGATATCGTCATGTTGAGTGCTGCCTCCACCTGTTCAATCGTGATGTTCTTGCGCATGCTTTTAAGAATACGGTTGTCCGCGCTTTCTATGCCCAGGAATACATATCGGCAGTTGCTGGCTTTCAATGCCTTGACTATCGTTTCGGTGACACTGTCGACCCTCAGCTGAATCGACCAGATCATAGGATATGACTTTGCCCTCTCGCAGAACTCCAGCACACGCTTTTCGTCAGAAGCAAAAAGCTCTTCCCTCAATGCGATATAATTGACCGTGTAGTTCTCCAGAAGATAATCGATCTCGCTGAAGATAGAGTCCAGGGAGCGCTGTCTGTACCTGCTGCCTGAAGGGTGGAAGCAGAATGTGCAGTTGTACTTGCATGAGCGTCCTCCGATTATAGCGACAGGAGAATACTTTATGCCGTCTACCACTTCGCCGTTGGTCTCCAGGTATTTGTCATAATCGAATCCGCCGTAGTCAGGCAGAGGAATGCTGTCAAGGTCCATTATGTCAGGTCTTCGCTCAGTAATGAGCCATTCTGTCCCTTCCTTGTAGATCAGGCCTTTGATCCTGGAGCAGGACGCTCCGTTTCCGATTGCCTCCACAAGTTCCGGCATCGTGATCTCGCCTTCGCCGATGACTCCGAAATCCGCATAGCCGTCGAAGGCATCCATCGCCGGCACAGGATCGGCCGTCATCATGCCGCCTCCGACAACTGTAGTGATGTGTGGTGCCAGTTCCTTCACGGTCTTCATCAGAGGATATATCTCTATGAACTGGCCTGAAATGCCTCCGGATCCTACGATATGGATGTTCTTTTCCGTAAATATGCGGGACAGGACAGTTCTGTCATCTTCCTCGCAGTGATTCAGGTTCAACGTATAGACATTGCACTTTCCGGAAGCCTTGAGGGCAGCAGAGACATACAGGATGCCCATAGGCATGATATATCCGCATATTGGTGTAGAAAAATATCTGGGGATGACCAGCAGTATATTAGGTTTCATAATAACATTCATTAAAATTGTTCTGACAGCAGAAGCGGCAGCCCACATGCCTTGCCCTCCAGCTGTTTTCTTACCTTATATATGACAAGCGCTTCTATGAAATCATTGGTAAACCTGCATACTTCGTCTTGATATTCAGGATCATACGAATTGAAAAGATGGAAGCATCCTCCTCCGCAGTTCCACTTTACCTTGCAGTCCCTGCATTTATCCTTGGAGTAGACGTTATGGGATAGAAGACGCTCAAACTGTTCCATATCGAAATTCACTTCCTTGTCAGTGACAGCGCCATAGCAGGTGTGCCTGAAAAGCGGCTCCCTGTCGGTCGCTACACAATAACACCCGGTTATGAAGCCGTCCGCTGTCAGACAGTACTCTCCCGGACAGGTTCTGTCCAAAGGGAAAATGGTCCTCAGATAGGAGAAGGATATGATGTCGACGCCCATGCGGTCGCCCTTGCTGCGGATGTCAATGAATCCTTTTATATATTCGTCATAAAAGTCAGCCATGTCCTTCGGTGTGGGGAAAAGTCCCTGAGCTGTGACTGGCTCGAACATGGCGCTTTCAACCTCAGGGAAGTCCTTCATCAGCACATCCAGCATCTCGGACATTCTGCCTACATTGGAAGGAGTTATGGTAGAATTGACCTGAACAGGTATTCCGGCATCTATCAGCGCTCTAAGGTTCCGTCTTACGAGGTCATAATGCTTCCTCTGCAGGTTCTGTATCTCTTCAAGAATCTCAAAGGAGACGCTGACTTCCACCTTCTTTTCCTTCAGGAACTGTATTATCTGCTCATTAAGAATCGAGCCGTTGGTGATTATGCGGAAGTGGAGCCTCAGTTTCCTTGAAGCAGCTTTGGTTTCAGCATACCCGATGCTGCGGCTCACATGCTCCCATGAGAGAAGCGGCTCTCCTCCTCCCATGTATGAGATGGTAAGCGGCTTGGTGAAATCAGCAGGCTTTGAATCTATGAAATAATCGATGCCACGACATAGTTTATCGATATCTATGACCGACTGATTGCGTCCTCCTGCCGAATAGCAGTAAGAACAGTTGAAATTGCAGGCATTGTTCGGCAATACCGTAAGCAGGGTATAATCCTCCGGATGTCTGACCTTATGCTGCTTTTCAAGTGGTATATAGTCTGCCAGAGGCTTGAATACTTCAGCATGGCTGCCCCTCTCCAGAAATCCGTCGACCTGCTCTTGCGTGGCTACGGCATATTTTCTGGCTATCGGCGAATATAGGATCACATACCCGTCGTCGGCGTAGGTGTATATGTCATTTTTTTCAAACCACTTCATGGCAATCTTCCTTTAATGCTCTTTCGGTCATCTTACATATGAACCTGCAATGTTCCTTGAAGTACTCTCGGCTGTAGGACTTTCTTGCCAGCAGACATCCCCCTCCGCAGTTCCACCTTGCAGGGCATTCCAGACACTCCTCATTATATGCTGTGGCCTCTTCCATGATCTCTCTGTACCTTGCATCATCGACGCACACCTTTCCGTCCTTGACTTCGCCATAGACAAAGGCATCGTGGTGGTCCTCAGATGATGATGATATCCTCGAACATGCTGTCAGCTTTTCTTCCGGAGTCAGGACGAACTTTCCGAGACAGGATCTTTCCTGACTTATGAAGGCATTCATATACTCGGTGTTCCCGACCTCGATGCCTAACTCCCGGCCTCTTTCGCGTGCAAGGAAGAAGTTCTCCACAAAGGTATCATAGAACTTCCTCAATGAGGATACATCCGGGAACTGCTGCTCATTGATTACTGCCTCGAAAGCAACACAGGATGCCTGTGGGAACCTTTCGTGCAGTTCCTCCACCATTTCCTTCTGTCGTCCTACATTCAGCGGAGTTATGGTGCTTCTTATTCCGATGGACATTCCGGCCTTGAACAGATCGTCTATCATAGATGCCACAGTGTCGTAATGTGAGCGCTGCGCGTTGTGCACGTCCTTCAGAATGTCGAACGAGACGACCAGTCCGATGTCTGACGTCTTCAGATAATCGATTGTCTTCTCGTCAAGAAGAGAACCGTTGGTGACTACGCCGACATCCAGTCTGATTCCCTCCTGCCTGGCCAGGGATTCCGCATATTCGACAGCTGCCTTGAACTTGTCGAACGAGAGCAGCGGATCTCCTCCACCTGAAAAAACGATCTGCAGGTAGTCTCCTCGGTCTCTGGTAATGAAGAAATCCAGTATCGCCTTTATGGATTCCAGCGATACGACGGCTTTGGAACGGCCTTTAGCCGAATAGCAATAGGCACAGGAAAAGTTACATATCTGGTTCAGCAGGATGGTCAGGACCTTTATGTCGTAAGGACTTCTTATTCTTCTTGTCTGCGTATCCATATGAGGCGATGTTAATATTCCGCAATGTGCTGATCCAGAGAGTCCCCGGCTTCCCGGAACTGCTCGCCCAGCCTTTCAAACAGAAGAGTCTTGCTGAATCTTCTTGTGAATTCACATATCACATCAAGGATCTCCGGACTGTACTGGCTGTTCTGCATCATGCAGCCGCCTCCGCAATTCCATTTTATGAAGCAGTCCTTGCATTTGGGATTCGTATATATGGTGTCACGGCTGACCAGTGACTTGAACTTTGCCTGGTCCACATCAAGTATGCCCTCATCGTTGACTGCCGCATATATGAAGTCTCCGTAATTCTTTTCATTGGGTGATGAAATCTGATGGCATACGGTGATGGTCCCCTCCGGGGTGAGACAGAACTCACCTGTACAGTACCTCTCCACCACCATGTTCAGATTGCGCAGCGGGGCGCATGCCAGGTCGATTCCGTATCCTGCTCCCAGTTCTCTGGCCTCAAGGAACTTGGAATAATATATATCATAGAACTCCCTTGTCTTGTCGACATCGCAGAAAGTCTCCTTAGACGTTATCGGATCGAACAGGGCCTGTTTCACATGAGGGAAACGTCTGTGCAGCTCCTTAATCATCTCCGGCATCAGGGATACGTTGTCCGGAGTTATCATCGAGCGGACTATCGGACTGGTTGTGCAGTCTTTCAGAAGGTCGAGCCCCCTGCATACGTTCTCATACTGTCCTCTCTGGATCTTCTGGATTTCCGGAAGGATCTCGAAAGATACCCTGGCAGTCACATTGTATCTGCTGAAGGTGTCCACCATCTCCTTAGTCAGCTTGGAACCGTTGGTGACAATCGTGGTCATCATGGTTATGCCGTGTTTCCTGGCCAGTTCGTCGGCATATTCCAATCCGAACCTGACCACATCCCATGACATTGTGGGCTCGCCGCCGCCGAGGTACGAGATGGCCAGTCTGTCCGTCCTGATCCTTCTGGAATCAATGAAATAGTCCAGAGCTCCCTTCAGATGCTCCTTCTTGAGAGCCTTGTTTGACCTGCCTTTGGCGGAGAAACAATATGAACATGAGAAATTACAGATATAATTCGGCAGAACATACATCAAAAGGAACTCGTCCACGCTGTTTACCTTGCTGTCCCTCTGGTCTGCCGGTACACCTTCCACCAGAGCCTCTACCACATCATGCAGCTCTTCGCTGCAGTCCGGCCATGCGGCTACTGCCTCTTCAAGTACCTTGCATTCCTCCTCCGATGCAATCATCATATTGCCTGCAACCGGTGCGTAAACCAGCCTCAGGTCATTTCTGCCATATTTCTCCTCCAAAGGAAGGACGTATATATTATTCTGTAACAAAGCGTTCATAATCTCCTATCATTTCTTTAATACTCACTCCATTTTCCTCCTGCCATGCCTGGTCAAGCCGCCTGGTCAGGGTATATTTGAGAAATCTTCTTACAAATCTGCAATATGACGGGATCTGCTGCCCTCCATTCTTCAGGGTGCTGTTGATACATCCGCCTCCGCAATTCCATTTTGCAAAGCATCTGCTGCACCATGGTTGAGAATACACGTTCATCTTCAGCAGGGAAGAAAGCTTTTCTTCGTCGATATGGACGCCGTCCTCATCTGCTTTACCGTAGATATATCTGTCAAATTCAGGCTCTTCGGGAGACGATACGCACGGGCATACGGACAATGAGCCGTCGGCGCACAGGGCCAGTTCGCCTGCGCAGTATCTGTCTACCGTCACGTCCACATTTCTGAGAGCCGAACAGCTCAGGATGATGCCGTTCTCTTCGGCCTTTGCCAGCGCCTTGAGGAATCCCAGGGTAAATCTTCTATAAAACTCATCGCGGTTTTCCTGTTCCTCGCTGATGACAGGCTCAAATGAGACATATCTGATTTCCGGAAAATCCGCTTTCAGTGCCTCGATCATCTCCACCTGCCTTTCCACGTTGAGGTCGGTTATCACTGAATTGATTGCGGGTACCACACCGTTCTGTATAAGCTTGCCGATATTGCCTCTGACCAGATCGTAGTGGCGTCTTTGGCTGTCCTGTACATCGCGAAGTATCTCATACGAGCATACCAGGTCGATATTATGCTTTCTGCATATGCCGATGAAGTCGTCAGTAACGATGGAACCGTTGGTTATCAGGGTGGTGACGATCCTGCGTCCTTCCCCTGCGCTCTGATAAAAATATTCAATCACAGGCTTCACCAGGTCCTTCCACGAGAGCAAGGGCTCGCCGCCTCCGAAGATGGAGACGGTAAGGAAGTCGGATGCATTCCTGTTCCTGTCCAGGAAGTAATCGACCATTCTTTTGGCCGCACCCAGGCTCAGACGACGTGACGAACGCCCTTTCGTCGAATAGCAGTAGCTGCAGCTGAAATTGCAGACATTATTGGGCAGGATCGACAGATTTATGAAATCCCCGGCTCCTCTGACATGCCCCTCTCTCGCGCTGACGGGCTCCACATCCCGTAAAGCATCAGCTATCTCGAGGACTTCCGGATCTGCCTTCTGAGGATATTCCATGGCCTCGGCCAGTTTTACTGCATCTTCATCAGATACCGGCAGGATGCTGTCGGCAAGCGGAGCATAAAGCAGGTGCATGCCAGGTGCCTCCGCATCAAGAAGATACAGCTCATTTGCCTGCAGCGTCTCTATATGATCATTCTTTAACATATTCTTCCAAAGTAAGTCCGGTTTCTTCCAGTACGGTCTGTCGGATGCTTTCAATCAGAAGGTGCTTTACGAACCTTCTGTTGAACCTGCACACAACCTCCATATATTCGTCCGGATATGAATCGTTTCTGGCCATGCATTCTCCGCCGCAGCTCCATTTCGCGAAGCAGTGCGAGCACCTTTCATATGAGAATACATTGATGTTCCTCAGTGCCTGGAATTTCTCCTTGTCAAGTTCGATTTCCCCGGATTCCGTAACCTTGCCATAGACACATCTTTCATATCTGGATTCCATAGGGGAGGAGGTCAGGTGACATGCCGAGATCGTTCCCTGAGGGGTCAGTGTGAATTTACCTGGACAATGTCTCAGTGTTATGCCGCGCAATGAGTCGTCGAAAGTAAATCGGAGATTGATGCCCTTAAGATCTGCAATCTCCCTGCATTTGAGGTACTCGACGTAAAATCTGTCATAGAAGGCCTCCATATCTTCCGGCGATGAGAACATCTGATGTCCCGTCACCGGCTCCATCGTATATTGGCTGACGAACGGATAGACGGATGCTATCTCCTCCATCATTTCAGTCATCCTTGACACGCTCAGAGGGGTGATCGTGGAGTTCAGCATTGTCCTCACGCCGGTTCTTCTGAGCATTTCAATGTTCGCTCTTACTTCGGAATAATGTTTCCTCTGATCGTTCTGCAGGTCTTCCAGAACCTCATACGAGATGCATATCGAGCAGTCCAAAGCCTTAAGTGCTGTGGCTATGTCTTCTGTCAGCAGCGACCCGTTGGTCACAACTGACATGTATAATGGGAAGCCCTTCTCGGAAGCCCTTTCACGGGCATATTCAAGTATCCTTTTCAGAAGGTTCCAGGAAAGAAGAGGCTCTCCGCCTCCGGATACGAATATCGACAGAGGCTGCGGCGCGATGCGCTCCTCATCGATGAAATGATCCAGGACAGCCTTTGCCTTGTCCCAATCCAATGTGACTTTGCTGCGCCCTTTCGCCGAGTAGCAATACGAGCATGCGAAATTGCAGGTAAGGTTAGGGATGATGGAGAGTTTTGTGAATTTCTCCAATGGTGTCAGGTCCGAGACTGACGGCATGCGCTCCGGAGTCATTTCTCCGATCAGTTCAGCGATTTCGCTGTCTTCAGATGATGCCGGATCATCGATGTACCTGCCGATCCTCTCTGCATCAGATTTTGAAACTAGAGCCAGCCCCTCTGTCAAAGGAGAATAAAGGATGAAGACTTGTTCGTTTTCAGTCAGTCCAAGCTCAATGCCTGCAGGCTCAAGGAATATTTCTGTATTGTTCAGCAGTATTTCCATATACTCATAATAATTAGAGGAAGACCACAGTATCAGTGGTCTCCCTCCCGCTCGTTATTAGTGATTGCAACGGCAACCGCCACCAAAACAATCACAGCATCCTGGAGTCTTGGTCTGAGCCTTTTTAACCTTAACGATCTTCATAATCATTGAGAATTAAAAATGATTCCCTACTCTGTTATGGCTTTTCGGGATACGCCTTATAACTCTCATCAAAAAGGTGTTACCGATCCGTAAAGTTATGAAAAACAAAGGTAAAATTATTTTTCTAGTAATGCAAATCAACTATGACGTCGATGAAAATGGCAATTTATTGACGTCGCAGGCCTCTTTTTGTTCAGAAATGCCGTTTCTGCCTCATGACGTCAATAAAACCGCCATTCCATTGACGAGAAGTGTTTGAATTTTAGATACCACGTATTTATTTGATTAAAGGATTCCTACCGTAATAACATGAATGTCAATAATGACAGGCCAACAATCAGTATCAGAAAGCCCAGCGATGCAATAGTTGTCTTTGCTTTATCCGGACTGCCATTTGAATCAGCGAAACAAATGATATTATCATAATCATTCATATCAGGAATACTCAGATGAAGTAAAATCAATAGAAAGACAACTACGCAGAGAATGGTAAACCAAACTTTGTTACCATTTACAGATGCTTGAATGGATAAATATCCCATCCATGTTATTAAGGAATAAGTAACGGATGTTACAGCTGACTCAAAAACATATTTATCTCCACCAGCTGCTAATGCTCCCAATACAATGGTTACAAGTATTCCGACAAGAATGCCTAGAATATATAGCGCACATCCCCACCAAGGCATTACTGCCCACTTCTCAACAATAGACACCGGTGATACAAACATGAGGTACGTCACTAATATCATAGCAACAGGAGCAATTGATGAGCGTAGTTTGAGAGCCCAATAATGATCGTTAGAATATTTTCTTATTTCACGTTGTTCAGCTTGGTGCTTAGCTCTCTCCTCTGCCTCCTTAATCTGTCGTTCTTCTTCTTTCCTTGCCCTTTCCTTCATAAGCTTTTCCCACCTCAATCTCTCTTTCTCTCTCTCCTCTTGTCGAATGCGTTCTTCCTCAAGTCGCTTTTGTTCAGCAATTCTACGCTGCTGTTCCTGCCTTGCCCGTTCTTCTTTAATTTTCCTCAGACGTTGAGGCGATCTTCTGATATCTCGTCTTCCTGCATAATAACAATAACGTGACGGATCGCCCAAAGCGCCAACAGATATTTCACCCTCAATTTCAAGACGAAGTTTGCCGTCATCGCTTGAAAAGATGCACCATACACCATTACGCGTAAGTTCTCCATGACAGAACTCTCCAACGAAATAGATTATAATCGTGTCGCCATCATCATCCTTTTCCCACTCCCAACTATATACACCGCTTCCATGCCAAAGGTTTTCACTATCTGCATGACCAAGATAGAAATCATAATTTCTGTATTCATTCATACCAGGTCTCGGTATACGTTGATATATCATTCTACTGCTACTGTTTAGCACATTGAGAAATCTGTCACGGATATATTTCTTATGTTCATAATTCATAAAGTAGAACGCTCCGATCTCATAGCGTTCGTTAAAATATTTAACAAGAAGGTTATACCTTCTGAGAATATTGTCATAAGCAGACTTTGCATCCAAGCAATCGTTCTGATTTCCAATAAGTACGTTTGACATTTTTAGACGGTATTTTGGGGTGGTTAATAAAGACTTAGATATTTCTCATTGTCAGGTAAAGAAATAATGGTATAGTTAAAACAGATTATAGATTTTTATTATTAACCAAATCAGTCCGATCAGGAATAGCATACATCCCCCAGAAGGACGCTTGACCATTGTTCCATCTTCAAACACATCCCACACCTCGTCTCTATTGATGGTAATACTTAATATGATCAACAGTATAGGAATGAGCCATCCGATGATTTTGCCGATTATTCTCTTGAATGTCCACTTCGGCTTTTCATCTTTGTCTTGTTCTGTCACAGTGTCATCTGTATAGCTGTATTCCAAATATTTGGAATTGACATATCCTGATACGGAAGATGTGGAAATCTTTACCCACACTTCATGTTCGTTAGCATCGACTTCTACAATGTCACCTTTTTTTACTACTCCAACGACATCTCCGTGTCTGGACGGCTGATTACGTACATTCAGAACGTCTGCAGTCACCCTATAATAATCTGCCGCTATCATTAATAATGGGGCCAGAAAAAAGACAATAACACACAGCAACTTTTTCATAATTTCAATATTCTATTAGTGGTAATGATGCACAAAAAAAAGCGTGGAACTTTTGCTTTGTCGCTTGTCCCACGCTTAGAGGCCTTCGCATGCCCGGTGTAGTAGAACGAGCAACGCAGAAGCCCACGCCGATATGCTTAACCTGTATCTGCAGAATACAGATACAAGAATCGTAGCATACCCATGAGCATCTACCGTTGCTTTGTCTTGTCTACACCTGAAAGTTGCGAAGTTTCTAAGCAGCAAGAACAAAACGTCAAGTAAACGCTTTTCGTATGTCATATTTTCCCACCCATCCGTCATTTGTAATGACATCGGCGTGGGAACAGAGGACAAATATAGAACATAATTTTCATAGATTTGCCAACATTTATAAATTAATTTAGAAAATGGAGGTAACCATACACCAGCGCTATTTATTCCCAGTCCTACCTTAAATTTCTCTAACATCAATTTTTCGAATAGAACAGGCCAGCAGTTGTCTATGGACATGTAACCTGTTGATACTTACCAGGATACCTAGCAATACGGTGGGTCATTCCGCCCCACCGTGTTACTAGGTATCTTATTGACTGTCAGGGGATAATGTGTCCATGAGTGAGACAATAGTACTGCGTGAAAATTACATAATAATGAAAGGAAATTATGTATGTAGGTGGTCACATCATAGTTATAATAGGCTCCGTAGTATTATAATATATTCTAAAGGAAGGACTTTCAGTGCCGTTGGTAAAGAGGGGAGTAGAGCCTATAATGAGATATAGGTTAAACATATTGCTTTTTGCAATGTCTTGTTAATCAGTGATTTATAAGTCGCAGGGTGTTAGACCCCCGCTTTAAAGCATGGGTTAAACATAGTGTATTTTATAAAGTGCTGATAGCTAGCTCGTTATGAAATAGTGTGTGTTTAACCTATTCAATGTCGCCCCGTTTCTCATAATATCGAATACCCTATAAAAAACTAAACCCGAATGTTTGATTGCTCAGGGACATCCGGGGATTTTACGTTGAGCCCTGAAAGTATCAGTACATTTTCAGTATACTTTTGAGGGTGAGAAAAACAAAAACCCCTCTAGAAGCGTGTCTAGAGGGGGTGAGTGAGGTGCCTAGCGGAATCGAACCGCTCTAGCAGGTTTTGCAGACCTGTGCCTAACCGCTCGGCCAAAGCACCGTTTTTGTTTTGGGATTGCAAATATAGGGACTTTTATCTGATTTGCAAAATTTATTTCATTATTAATTAGGATTACTACTTTTCTTATGATTTTGGTGACGGACTTTGCCAAAAATGTTAACTTTGCTTTGCTGAATATGTGAATTATGGAATATCAGAAAATTCTTGAAGATATCTATCAGGAGATTCTTCCTTATGCGGAAAAGGGAAAGCAGGCAGATTATATTCCTGCACTGGCAAAAGTCAACCCGGATCAGTTCGGCATATGTCTGAGGACTACCGAGGGTGAGGAATTCTCATTCATGCAGGCTGATACACGCTTTTCTATCCAGAGTATCGCAAAGGTGTTTGCGCTTGCAATGGGGCTTTCGTTGAAAGGGGAGTCTCTATGGAAGAATGTCGGCAAGGAGCCTTCCGGAACGGCGTTCAATTCGCTTGTTCAGCTGGAGATCGAGAAGGGTGTCCCACGCAATCCTTTCATCAATGCGGGTGCTATGGTGGTGGCGGATCTGCTGCTTGCTGAGCTCGATGATGCGGAGGCGGAGTTTCTTGATTTTGTAAGAAAACTAGGCGGAAGTGATGATATAGATTACAATATGGAAGTAGCTGTGTCAGAGCGAGAAACCGGATATCTTAATGCGGCAATAGCCAATATGCTCAAATATCATGGAACTATCGAAAATGATATCGAACGCGTGCTGATGTTCTACTTCAAGATGTGCTCTGTCGAGATGAGCTGCAAGGAGCTGGCTCACGCGTTTCTGGCCTTCACCAATCATGAACCGTTCGAGTACGGATCATATAAGTTGAGTCGTTCGCGAATCAAACGCCTTAACGCAGTGATGCAGACATGCGGGTTCTATGATGAGGCCGGCGAGTTTTCATACCTGGTTGGCCTTCCGGGAAAGAGTGGGGTAGGCGGAGGCATCGTGGCAGTGTATCCTCATCGCTATTCTGTAGCTGTATGGAGCCCTCGGCTCAATTCCAAGGGTAACTCCGTAATGGGTATGAAGGCTCTTGAACTGCTGACAACTTATACGGAAGAATCGATTTTCTAAGCTCATATGAAACTGGATCTGCATAGTCATATTCTTCCGGGGGTGGATGATGGAGCAGTTGACCTGGCCAATGCTGTAGAGCTGGCGTCTGCGATGAAGGCGTGGGGGTTTGACAGGGTTACCTGTACGCCTCATATAAATGCTTTGTATCCGAATACGCCGGAAATGATAAGACCGGCTTTCGATGCTCTTCAGGAGGCACTGGCGCTGAATTCTATAGAGCTGGACATAAGACTGTCAGCGGAATATAGGCTGGTTCCGGAAACATGGCCGGAAGTGCTTCGTAAGAACTGGCTGATGCCCATAGAGGATAAGTATATCCTGACTGAACTTCCGATTTCAAAGCCGCAGGAAATGGGGGATATCAATCCTCTGGAAGAGTTTGAGAAACTTACAATTCTCGGATTGACGCCAGTTCTGCCGCATCCGGAGCGCTATTTCTATCTCACCCGTGACGATATCATGCGTTTTATTGATGCAGGAGTGAAGATCCAGTGTAATTATGGATCATTTGCCGGCCTGTATGGACTGGCATCTCAAAAGCTTGCTGAAAACTATCGAGATGCAGGTGTCGTGGCGTTCTACGGTACGGATCTTCATAATATGAAATATGTGGAAATCATAGGCAAGTGGTTTGCTGAGGGTAACGAAATACCTGAATTTTGATTAGGGGGAAGTCGGTTGAAAAGAAAGTATCGTGATATTAGTATGACTATAATGACGTCAAGAAAACCGGGTTTATATTGACAACAGGTGCTGTTTTTCAGCTAAAATGATTATTTTCTTCTCTCGACGTCAACAAAATCGTAATTCCATTGACGTCATCAGCAGAGGCAGCCGAACTTGGCTCGGTACAGGGTACAACAGTTGACAAATAAGCCAGCCGGTTCCTCAAAGCAAGATGCTTCAAAGGTCTCGCTCCGCCTGCAAAACAACCGGGAATGCAAAACAACCGAATTTCCAGGAAAAATAAGGGATAGTCTACAAAAAAAATGAGACTTCGCCGCTCGCGCGGGGACGCCTCATACTAACCACATAATTAATAACACTAAAACTAATAACCAATAAGTTGTGAGAGTTTCAGAACAACTCTCTGATCAACTCGTGTGCAAAGGTACAGCTTTTTTTAATACCTGCAATATCTCTCAAGGCCTACTCCGACGAACGGTAAAAATACCGGTATGAATTATCTTTACTAAATTTTAATAAATGTAAAATTTATGCCCCTGAAATCTTTAAATAATAAATTTTGGACTATCTGAACTTATTGTTTAAATAAAAGTGGCTGTTAAAATTTACGATTTTAAAACAGTCTGATTTTCGACGAACCGGATGAGCTCCTGATAGACAAGATGAACGGGGAGTCCCATGATGGTAAAATATGAACCCTCTATCTTGCTGATGCCCATGTATCCGATCCATTCCTGGATGCCGTATGCGCCAGCCTTGTCAAAAGGTTTGTACTCTTCTATATAATACTCTATTTCGCTGTCTGACAGTTCTTTGAACCAGACAACGGCAGTGTCGCTGACAGTCGAACACCTCTCACGGTCGCGCAAAGTTATAGCTGTGATGACTTTATGCTGTCTGCCCGAAAGAAATCTGAGCATATCAGCTGCCTGGTCATGATCATGAGGCTTTCCCATTACCCTGTCCTCGCAGAGAACCAGTGTATCAGAGGTTATAAGTATTTCATCTTCAGCCAGCTCCCGGTGGAATCCGTAAGATTTTCCCTCTGAAAGCACTTCGGGAATCCTTTCATGAAGTGTCTGAGGGTCATAAATCTCCTCGAAGGTGTTCCTTGTATCTACTTCAAAATCAATATCCAATCCGGCAAGAAGCTCCTTTCTGCGAGGGGAGTTGCTGCCTAGAATTATCTTTTTCCCTTTCAGTTCCATATATAAATAAATGAGGCTGCAAAAGTACTAATAAATTTATAGAATCTTCTTGACCAGTCCGAACATCTTGTAAGGCATGTACCTGAAAGGAAGGTCGATCCATGTGCCTGTTGAAACGATCGTTCTGGTGTGGCTGAACGCCTCAAAACTGTTCTTTGCATGGTAGCGGCCCATACCTGAATTACCGACGCCTCCGAATGGCGCGTTTTCGTTTGCAATATGCATGATCACGTCGTTGATGCATCCTCCTCCGGATGAAGTCCTGCCTATGATTTCCCATCCTTCAGAAGCCTTTCCAAAATAATAGAATGCTAGTGGCTTTTCACGCGATGTAACAAAATCTATTACCTTGTCTTTAAATGGTTTGCAAGAATCATCTAAAGTGATGATTGGGAATACGGGCCCGAAGATTTCCTCTGTCATGAGAGGGGAGTCCAGGGGGACATCCTCTATCAGTGTCGGTTCTATGAACCTGCTGGCTGCATCGTACCTTCCACCATATATGATCCTGCCGTCTTTGAAATATCCTGTGACTCTTTCGAAGGCCCTGTCATTGACCATGCGGACATAATGTCTGTCTGCCTGGATGTCTTCTCCATGAAGGTTCCTGACTTCTTCTCCAAAGGCCTTGACGAATGCCTCCTTGACATCTTTATGGATAAGGATATAATCCGGAGCTATGCAGGTCTGACCGCTGTTCAGGGTCTTTCCCCAGGCAAGACGCTTTGCTGCTACCCTGATGTCTGCACTTTTGTCGATGATGCATGGACTCTTGCCGCCAAGTTCTAGCACGACAGGTGTGAGATTTCGTGCCGCAGCTGCCATCACAGTCTTTGCGAGCGCAGGACTTCCTGTGAAGAAGATAATATCCCATCTTTGCTCAAGCAGGGCCGTATTTACGTCTCTATTTCCTTGAACAACAGATATATATCGTTCCTCAAAAGTCTCGGCTATCATGTCCTCGATTACCTTGGATACGGTAGGTACATAAGGCGATGGCTTCAGCATGGCGGTGCATCCTGAAGAAATAGCTCCGACAAGGGGATTCAGCAGCAGCTGGACCGGATAGTTCCAAGGGGAGATGATCAGAGAGCATCCAAGAGGCTCTTTGACAATGTAAGTCCTTGATGGAAACAGCTTTATCGGAGTACGGACTTTCTTTCTTCCGGACCATTTTCTGATCTTGCGCAAATGAGTGCGTATTTCTGCCTTGACGATGCTGATTTCTGTCAGATATGCTTCCTCGTATGATTTGTGCAGGTCTGTCCAAAGGGCTTCTGCCAGCTTTCCGTCCCATTTTTCAATGGCAGCGAGCAGTTTCTTGAGCATCTGTCTGCGGAATGCTATGTCCAGGGTCGCTCCTGAATGAAAATATTCTTTCTGAGCGGCTGTTATGCTGATGATCTTTTCTGTTGAAGTGTTTTCCATCTTGACGGATTTATATTCGATTTCCAAAAATACACATTTTATCTTTATGAAGCCTTCTCAATGGCTTCTTTTCCGCTCTTGCGACCTGTGAACTGGTCCATAGTGTGATATATTCCGAATACCTGACCGAAGAAGAAGTCGAAAACCCGGGTAGGGAGGATTGCCTGCCAGAATCTTATGAAATGGAATCCGAATGGGATACCCTTGAATGATATGTTCTTTTCTATTGCCCTGATAACCTTCTTCGCTACATATTCTGGCTTAAGTATAGGAATGATGCGGGATTTTACTCCGTCGAACATGCCGGTGTTGATATAGTAAGGTGCAACTGTGGTAAAATGTACATTGCTTTTCATCTCCTGCAGTTCGATCCTTACCGAGTCAGACCATCCGATGACTCCCCATTTGCTGGCTGCATAAACCGACATCTTAGGATTCGAAATCATTCCGCCGGCAGAAGCGATTGTGCAGATGTGACCGCGGTTTCTTTTCAACATGTCAGGTAGCATTGCCCTTGCAATAAGCATTGGGGCTATCGTGTTGATATTCATTGTTCTGTATATCTCGTCCACGGTCTGCTTGTCAAATGTCTTGTTACTTGTGACGATTCCTGCGCAGTTGATCAGAATGTCAACATATCCGCATTCAGCCTTGACTTTTTCATATGTTTCCACAACCATTTCGTTGCGGGAAACATCTACGACATATCCCATCACTTTTCCGAATTTTCCCAGTTCCTTCCTGGTCAGTTCTATGTTGGTGATGTTGATGTCCCATATAATCAGACAGTCTGCTCCTTTTTCCAGAGCCATTCTGCCCATAATCTTTCCGATTCCGGATGCTCCTCCTGTTATGAGGACCTTTGCGTTTTTGAATTTCATAACCACTGATAACTATACTGTTTTCACGGCAAATGTAAGACAATAAAAATGCCGGCTGATGTATGCAGCCGGCATTGTAGTCAAATTATCCAGTACGTTGTAAATATATAAATTCTGTGGTGAAATTTTGTGTGTCTGTGAAGTCGGATCGTAGCCATGT
>JAZQEN010000086.1:0-33163 GCA_045539015.1 Candidatus Cryptobacteroides sp. | reverse complement strand
TTATAATCAGTTCTACCGAGCAGCCCCAGAATGGGGATGGGGTGCATGGCTCGAGGGTGCCGTCCTTTCTGATGAGGTGGGCGCTTTTTACTGTGATGGTATAGACGGCAGAACTCATGTATTGAAGGGTGATCCTGTTTGCCTTGGAGCCCAGCTCAGATGCATCAAACATAACTGTCGTTGAAGAACCGGAGACTTTCTGATGCTGCTCCTTTCCATCTGATTCACCATACACCTTCACATCCAGCAATCCTGCCGGAGGGGTCTGGTCTAGTTCGAAGGTTATTCCCATATATCGGCCAAGGTCTACTGAAGATTCCGTAAGATTCAGTTCCGTCCACAGGTCTCTGTATGTCACTTGATAATCAAGGTTGTAATCTCCAAGAACGGGTATTACAGGCATGAACCCGTCGCCATGGTAACCTTTGACTATGGCTTCCGTCAGCTCTGGAGAACTGAAACATGGAATAGACCTGTACATGCCGTCTGACAGGTTCATCCAATGAAATGTGCCTATGCCGCGACGCTTGCACTCACCAGCGAACCATTTGGCATAATGGCAGTAGTTTTCCAGCGTAGGATTCTCGCTGAATGTCCCCCACTCTCCTACTATGACAGGACCGCCTTGCGAGACGAGATATGTCTCGAGGTCGTCAAGCATCTGTGTCACTTCTCTCTCCATAGCAGGGAGGTCATCTATCGTCGGATACGAATGAACCTGGAACAATATATGGTCTTTGACCTTGTCAACAGGCATCTTCATGTTCTTGAGAGGATCCTGCAGATGAGAATTCCAGTCTCCTGCACCATTGCAGGCTCCATATGTATTCACGACGAGATTTCTGACCGCATTGTTGCCTCCGGTCGCACGAACCACATCAACAAAACTCTGGGCATAGTCGTATATCGCTTGATACGCCCCTGCTGCAACACCAGCATCATAGCCCAGCGAATAAGATGCAAAGCACCACGAACGGCCCTCGTCGAGCATCTCGTTATATGACTCGAAAAGAAGGCGCTGGTCATAATCCCTGAACCTCAGGGCTATCTGTTTCCAAAGATTCTCATATTTCTGCCTTTCCCTGGCGTATCCTTCAGGAGATGCCACCAGCCATGCAAGTTCCTCATCGGCTCCGGTGTCGTGGTGGATGTTGATGATGCAATACATCCCGGCATTCAGGACATAATCCACAACTTCCTGTACACGGTTCATCCACTCTCCATACACCTTGCCGTCCGCATCCATGTGCACGCCCCATGAGACAGGCACGCGGATGGCGCCGAATCCCGCATTCTTCTTCATGTTCATCAGACTCTGGGTCGTGACAGACTGTCCCCATCCGGTCTCCCACCTCTTCCAGTCCCTTCCGTCGGTGTCACCGGTCCAGACAGGCTCCAGAGTGTTGCCGAGATTCCAGCCCACACCCATGTTGGCTATGGCCTCGAATGATGTTTCGAATTCCGCCGCAGGACCGGGCTCTGGTTCCGGATCAGGCGCCGGCTCCGGCTTTACAGGTTTATCAGCATCTTCTGGCCGGTAAAGCCGTCCATCACATGAGACAGGTGCGAAGCTGACGGCCAGCGCCAGCATGAATATGAATATCCTTTTCAGCATTATCCTAAAACTACAGTTACTTTATGCTCGCCAGGAACGCATGGGACAACGTTTCCCTCTATCTTCTGACCATCGAGATACATCTCGCGGACACCCTTGCATGCTCCATCAGGATTCTTGACAGTAATCTCGTAGAGGGCTCCACGGAATCGGCGCCTTACAGTGTATTCCTTCCACTGTGAGCAGATGCACGGATCGATTTCAAGACCGTTGTACGCAGGCTTTATTCCCAGGATATGCTGGGTGATCGCATACCAGTTCCATGCTGCAGTACCAGTCAGCCAGCTGTTCTTGGCTTCGCCAGGCTTTGCGGCATCCTTGCCTGCAATCATCTGTGAGTATACATAAGGCTCGACCTTGTGCAGGGCGCTGTTCTCCTCTGTGTATGAAGGACATATCTTCCTGAAGTATTCCCACGCATAGTCTCCGCGTCCGAGGACGGTCTCGCGTATGATGACCCAAGGGTTGTTGTGGCAGAAGATGCCGGCATTCTCCTTATAACCTGCCGGATATGAAGAAATCTCTCCATATTCAACGAAATATCTTGTGAAGGCAGGGTTGTTCAGCACGATGCCGTGCTCGCAGTCGAGGCGCTCCTTGACAGAGTCAAGCGCCTTCTGCACCATTCCCTCCTCGAGTCCGATGCCCGCCATAGAGCACCAGCCCTGAGACTCGATGAAGATCTGGCCTTCCTCGTTCTCGCGCGAACCGATCTTACGGCCGAAATAGTCATATGCACGGAGATACCAGTCACCGTCCCATCCATGCTTCTTCACGGCCTCTACCATATTGTCCACGAGCCTCTGAGCCCTGTCGGCCTCAGCCTCGAGGCCTCTCTCGCGGCAAAGCTCCACATAATCGCGACCGCATACGACGAAGAGGCCGGCGATCATCAGAGACTCGGCCTGCGAGCCTTCAGTCTTGTTCTCAGTGGTCTGGAATGACTCGTTAGGATCCCACGAGAAGCAGTTCAGGTTGAGGCAGTCGTTCCAGTCGGCACGGCCAATGAGCGGAAGCATATGAGGGCCAAGGTTGTTCACGACATGATCGAACGATATGCGCAGATGCTCCATCAGCGACACCCCCGAGCCCGGCTCGTTGTCAAACGGCACCATCTCGTCAAGTATGCTGAAGTCACCAGTTTCCTTTACATATGCAACTGTTCCGAATATAAGCCACATCGGATCGTCGTTGAAACCACCTCCGATGTCGTTGTTTCCACGCTTTGTAAGCGGCTGGTACTGATGGTAGCAGCCTCCGTCAGGAAACTGCGTAGATGCTATGTCTATGATACGCTCACGCGCCCTTTCAGGTATCTGATGTACGAATCCCACAAGGTCCTGGTTGGAGTCGCGGTAGCCCATTCCACGGCCGATGCCGCTCTCGAAGAACGAAGCGGAACGGGACATGTTGAAGGTCACCATGCACTGATACTGGTTCCATATGTTCACCATCCTGTCTAGCTTCTCTTCCGGACTCTTTACGGAAAATATGTCCAGCAGAGCGTCCCAATACGCCTTGAGCTGGGCGAATGCCGCGTCAACTTTATCTGTCGTGTCAAAGGCGGAGATAAGCACCTGAGCCTTTTCCTTGTTGATCACAGGCGAGCTTCCACTATGCAGCAGACCAGGCACATCAAACACCAGCTTGCCGTCAGCATCCAGCACGAACTTCTCCTCCTGCTCGTTCTCCACATATCCCAATAGAAATATATAGTCCCTGCTTTCGCCCGGCTCAAGCTCCACCTCGATATAATGCGATGCTATCGGACTCCAGCCGTGGGCAATGCTGTTGCCCGCAACGCCTTCCATGACATTCTGCGGGTCACGGAACTCGTTGTATAGTCCTATGAATGTCTCCCTGTCGGTGTCAAATCCGTCCACAGGAGCGTTCACGCTATAGAACGCATAGTGGTTGCGGCGTTCCTTGTATTCGGTCTTGTGATATATTACGGAGCCGTCCACCTCAACCTCTCCCGTCGAGAAGTTGCGCTGAAAATTCTCCATATCTGTCGCTGCATTCCAGAGACACCACTCTGCGAATGAATACAGTTTGATGCTTTTTTTGACTCCGGATGTATTGCGGAGGGTCATCTTCTGCACCTCACCCCACACTCCGAGAGGCACAAAGAAGAGGACGCTGGCCTCGATGCCGTCCTTGGCTCCGGTAATGCGGGTGTAACTCATTCCGTGACGGCACTCATAGAAGTCAAGCGGAGTCTTGCAAGGCTTCCAGCCCGGCGACCACACGGTGCCGGCGTCATTGATATAGAAATACCTTCCGCCGTTGTCCATAGGGACATTGTTATAGCGGTAACGGGTGATCCTGCGGAACTTGGCGTCCTTGCAGAATGTATATCCGCCCGCTGTATTTGATATCAGCGAGAAGAAATCCTCGTTGCCGAGATAATTGATCCAAGGCCAAGGTGTCTTGGGGTCGGTGATCACGTATTCGCGATTCCTGTCATCAAAATGTCCGAATGTCTTCATAATACCGTTTCGCTTAACTATTTGATAGTCATCAACTTTCGCAAATATCCTGCATCGCAGGGAAGGCAGGACAACAGCCTAAGTTCCTATTGTTCAACAAGATAGAGGACACGGCTGCTCCAGTCGTCCTGCTTGTGATAGTCCACATTATGCTTGAGAGGTATCTCCAGGCCGTTCTCCATAAGGAACTTTCCGCTGAAGGCGAGGCCTTCGCACGGAAGCGGCACGTTGTCGATGCGGTTGAGCTCGCGCACCTTATACGTCTTGTCCGGATCAAGGCCGGCCATCTTCACGCGTGGGAGGTGATCGTCGTAGAATGTCTCCGTCTTCCACCAATAGAACACCGCTTCCGACTTCTCAGGAGAAACATACATCATGGAAGCCATATTGTGTCCGTCGTACGGAGACACGAGTCTGTAAATGTCGCCCAGCTGCACCACATGGCGGATTTCCTTGTATTCTGAAATTGCCTTGCGGCAGAGATCGCGCCCCTCCTGCGTCATGTTGCGAGGCTGGATCTCCATTCCCAGACGTCCGCTCATCGCTACGTCGATACGATATTTCAACGATGTGGTGCGGAATACCGTATGGTTCGGAGTGGCACTGATATGCGACGCCATCGCTATTGCAGGGAAGAAGTATGATGTACCCCACTGCATATGGATGCGCTGAAGGGCATCAGTATTATCGCTTACCCAGAACTCATCGAACCAAGGAAGAACGCCCCAGTTGGCACGACCTCCGCCGGAAGCGCAGGCCTGGATGGTGAGGTCCGGATATTTTGCACGGATCCTGTCGCATACTTTGGCAAATCCACGATGATACTCTATATAGAGATGGCTCTGCTTGTCCTTCGGCAGATACTGCGAGCCATGATTTGCCACCGGCATGTTAGCGTCCCACTTGATATAGTCGATCTCAGGGTTCTCGGTCATCAGGTCATCCACGACCTTGAAGATGAAGTCCTGGACCTCAGGATTTGCCAGGTCAAGCACCAGCTGTGTGCCTCCACGACCTGTCACTACTTCGCGCTCCGGAGCCTTGAGCACCCAGTCCGGATGTTTTTCATACAGCTCGCTGGTAGTGTTGGTCATTTCCGGCTCAATCCAGATGCCGAATTTGATGCCATGCTTATGGGCCTGCTCGACAAGCCATCCTATGCCGTTCGGCAGCTTGTTTCTGTCCACCTGCCAGTCACCCAGAGCGCAGTTGTCGGTAAGACGAGGATACTTCACTCCGAACCAGCCGTCATCCATCACGAAGAGTTCTCCACCCATGGATGCGATGTCTGCCATCATCTGGTCCATTCCAGGCTCATTGATGTTGAAATATACGCCTTCCCAACTGTTCAGGAGGATCTTGCGAGGCTGATTGCCATGTGCAAGCTTATAGTTGCGGCCCCATCTGTGGAAGTTGCGGCTGGCGCCGCTGAGGCCCTCATCGGAATATGTCAAAGCAAGCTCCGGAGTCTTGAAGACTTCCTTCGGCTCGAGCTTATACGATGAGTTGTCCGGGTTGATGCCTGCATAAAACTGATGATAGTCAGTATCGCGGGTGTCTATGCGAAGCTCATAGTTTCCGCTGTAGCAGAGGGCTGCGCCGATGACGCGGCCGGCATTCTCCTGCGGCTTGCCGTCGAGCGAGAACATCACTTCAGCATGGTCTGTATGCGAATTTCGTGATCCGTCCTTGTTCTTGATTACTCTCATCCCGCGCTCGAGCGGCTCCTGCACCAGAAGACCCTCTGCGGCCCATGTGCCATGAAGATGGCTTACCCATACGTCTCCGACGCGAATAGGGAGATATCCCGAATCAAAGCGGGTAAGAGTCACCGGTTTCTTCTCAAGATTCTCGATCTCCGTCCATGTCTCTATCATATCCACGTCCTGATAGGCGCGATAGCATACGGTTACATAGAAAGGATATACGGTATCCTTGAGCTTGATTCTGGTCACCTTTGCCGTAGGTTCATCTTCGGTGGTTACGCTTTCAACCCTGAGTACAGTCGAGAGGTTTCCGTCTGCATGAGTCACTCCCAAAGATGCCTCTGAAGCGCACCAGATGCCGTAAGGCTGGTATGCATTATGGTTCGGTGCACCTGCCGCCTCCAGCACCTTGACATCAGCATCGGAAAGCCTGCCTCCGAAATACTGGATCTGCAGTTCAGCACCCTTCTCAGCCTTCAGAACCAACTCCGTATCCGGTGTTGCTATACGCACCTGTGCCATGGCAACTACCGTAGCCGCCATAAAAACAATAGTCGTTATTATTCTTTTCATTTACCTGGCGCTTAAAGTGTTATCAATCAACAACTTATTAAAACCTCGTGCCGCCAAAGGGGAGCACGAAGAATGCGTAACACGCTTAACCTCACTGGGTTAAGCGCCAGCGGATTCGGTCGTTTGTCCGCGTTTTTCGGCAAGGTCGGCCTGAACGACAGCCATCTTTTTCTTGGTGAGCGGGTAGAACCATACTACAAGGATAGAAAGTGCCGCAACAATTGCAGGTACCCAGCTCATAAGGACCTTAAGACCTGTGATAGCGGTTTCTGTCTGGATTGCACCTTCTGCAGTATTGTATCCGAATGCAGCAAGCAGCCACATAACAGCCGAACCACCGAATGCGCCTCCGAACTTCTGAGCCATGGAAGCAGACGAGAATATAAGACCTGTAGATGCGGTACCATCCTTAAGTTCAGAGTAGTCGGCAACGTCAGCATACATGCTCCATACGAGAGGAGAAATGATACCGGTGAATACGGAAATGATGATCTGGAACGCAACCATCGCCAGATAACCGCCTGATGTAGCTGGCAGGAAGAAGAATGCTATGCTCAATCCGATGAGAACT
Source organism: Candidatus Cryptobacteroides sp. (assembly GCA_045539015.1). GTDB lineage: Bacteria > Bacteroidota > Bacteroidia > Bacteroidales > UBA932 > Cryptobacteroides. The sequence goes on along the minus strand of JAZQEN010000086.1, from coordinate 26,209 downwards.
GCCATAGATATCATATATGTACTCTTCTTGCCAAGATGCTTGGACATAGGCACCGCAATAACGACTCCGACCATATTGGCAACCTCTCCGATAGAAAGGAAGATGCTGGCCGAAAGGAGGAAGGTCAATGATGAATCCATCTGCACAAACCTTGTCAGGTAGTCATTGAAGAAGTAGGCGGTAGTCGTTCCTCTCACAGTATTGAAGAGGTTGGAAGCAAGTGCCGCTCCTATAAGTATCCACCACGGCTTGTTCTTGAGCAGAAGCTTGAGGTCCTTTCCCACAGAAACCGTAGACACACTCTTTACATGCTCGCGGGTCATCAGGAAGCATAGAATAAACAAGGCACAGCAGAATACAGCAATGACTATCATCGCATTGCTCCATGCAACCGGACTGGTCGGAAGAGCAGACAGCGCATCACCACCTGCAGCAACAGCATCAGCTGCAACCGGAGTCTTGTCAAACAGCTTGCAAAGAGGCTCCCACGCAAAGAGAGCGATGAAACTACCTGCATATGCGAAGAACATTCGGAATGAAGAAAGCACCGACTTCTGATCAGAGTCCGCTGTCATGGTATTCAGCATCGCACCGTAAGGAACATTGATGCCGGTATAGACCGTCATCATCAGGATATAAGTGACATATGCCCATAGGGTCTTGCCACTGGCAGGAGTCGTAAACAGCAGAACGCCACATACGGCGAAAGGAATGGCAAACCAAAGCAGGTATGGACGGTATTTGCCCCAACGGCTGTTGGTTCGGTCTGCGATTATACCCATCATAGGGTCAGATACCGCATCCCAGATTCTGGTGATGAGCATCAGCAGTCCCGCGTCTGCAAGTCTGAGTCCGAAGACATTGGAGTAGAAGAACGGAAGGAAGTAAGAGAAGAGCTTCCAGAACATCGACGAGGCCATGTCGCCGAAACCGTATCCTATTTTTTCTTTTAGTTTCATAATATTGGTTTATTGTTGGTTTTAAGATTCTTCGCTGACGCTCAGAATGACAGTAATGGATTTAACAGGGACTTGTCAGAAGACAGGTACTTAAATGTCATTCTGAACAAAGTGAAGAATCTTTACATCATGTTGCGGTCGATGAGTCGGTTGAGACGTTTCACCGTTTCACCTGTAGTCAGGTCATCCTGCTCCGTATTCATGCAGTAGTCAACCAGACGGTCAATCGTAGAAGTTGCTACGTGCATGCGGGTGTCGCTTGAAGCATAGTAGATGAAGACCTTTCCGTCCTCGTCTGCAATCCAGCCGTTTGCAAAAAGCACATTCATCACATCGCCTATATATTCCCATCCTTCCGGAGCCATGAAGAATCCAGCTGGCTCTGCTATTACCTTTGAAGGATCTTCGAGAGAGGTCATATACATATAGAGGACATAGCGGAGACCGGAAGCACAGCCACGCACTCCATGCGCGAGATGCAGCCAGCCGCGGTCTGTCTTTATCGGATGCGGACCTTCACCGTTCTTGACTTCCTTGATTGTGTGGTAGAAGCGGTGGTTGATGATCTTTTCATCCTTGATGACCACCTTCTCCATGCTGTCGACAAGCGCCCAACCTATGCCGCCGCCGTTGCCGGCGTCGATGAAACCGTGCTGCGGACGTGTATAGAGGGCATATTTGCCGTCGACAAATTCAGGATGGAGCACCACATTACGCTGCTGGGATGATGATTCCATATCCGGAAGGCGTTCCCAGTTCACAAGGTCCTTGGTACGTGCCACTCCGGCTGCGGCTACCGCTGAAGAAAGGTCGCCCGGGGCTGCAGAAGGATCCTTGCGCTCCACGCAGAAGATACCGTAGATCCACCCGTCCTCATGGGCTGTCAGACGCATATCATAGACATTCGTTGCAGGCTCGCCATATTCAGGCATTGTGATCGGACGGTCCCAGAAACGGAAATTGTCTACTCCGTTCGGGCTCTCCGCCACAGCAAAGAATGACTTGCGGTCAGCACCTTCGACACGCACTACAAGGATATACTTTCCGTTCCATTTGATAGCTCCGGAATTGAATGCCGCATGCACTTCAAAACGTTCCATCAGGTATGGGTTGGTCTCCTTGTTGAGGTCGTAGCGCCAGAAAAGAGGCGCATGGTCACCTGTAAGTATCGGGTTGACATAGCGTTCATAGACACCATTACCCTCGACAGGTTCGTTCTTTCTGGTAATGAGGGCTTCGTGCTGGGACTTCAGCCACTCCAGTCTTTGTTCGAAAGTCATATTTTTGTTCTTTACAATAAGACTATATCTTCAAGGGCGGCGAAGGACTTGAAGTCTTCTGCCGACTCGTGCTCCGGGAATGGAGCGTAGAAATGGTGCTGCATGTGCTCGTCGCAGGCATTTCTCCATGTGAGCACATAAGATACAGGGTAATCTTTCATCACAGGATAAAGCACCTCTGTCCACCATTTCGGGTCCTTCACGCCCTCATAGCCGGTCTCGGTGATTGCCATAAGCTTTCCGTGCTCATCAGCAAATGCTTTGGTTATGTCAAGGGCATTCTTCATACTGGCCATATACCTTTCGCGATCAGCTCCAGCATAGCAATCGAAGCCGACCATATCAATGATTTCATCGCCAGGATATCTCTCGCCGAAAACCTCAACCGAGGTCAGTTCTCCGGCTCCCGGAGAGTATGACCATACGAGGTTGTCGAGACCGCGCTCGTTCACCATATAATCATAGGTCATCTGCCAAAGGGCCTTGTACTGCTCTGTGGTACAGAGCTTCTGTCCCCACCAGAACCAGCTTCCGGTGTGCTCATGCCAAGGTCTCCAGATGACAGGCACTGTCTCGCCGTCTGCTGTCTTGATCGAGCCGAGGAAATCGGCTGCCTTCGCGAGCCATGTCATGAAATACTCATGTTTCTCGCCGCCAGGAAGGATCGATGCCACAACCTGGTCAGACGAAACATCCCATGCGTCTCCGCCAGTGAGAGGGTTGCGCGGATGCCACGAGAAAGTCACGATGCCGCCACGCTCATGATGTGCGACAGCGGAAGCGCGCATGTGGTCAAAGTTGTTCTTGTCCAGATTTGCTGGCCAGCCCATCTCTATGCCGCCAAGGTCCATACCGTAGACTGCAGGATACTGTCCGCATGTCGCGAAAACGTCAGACTGCACATACTCTGTAGCATCATCCGCCAGTTTCCATGAATGTCCATACATCAGATCGTCCTGATGTCCGAACATGATCTTTCCTTCGTCTACAAGGTCTGTCAGACGGTCCTGAAGGGCATCGGCAGGAGTCTGAATGTCGGACTTTTTAGGACTGCCGCACGAAATGATGACGGTAGCAGCTGCAATCAGGGTAATAGGTTTTAGGATGTATTTCATGATGTTATTGTTTTTTAGATTTCTCGACTCGCTTCGCTCGCTCGAAATGACAATGGGAGGAGGGACTCGCTCGAAATGACAAGGCTACTTGTAATGACAAGAGGAGGACTCGCTCGAAATGACAAAAGTCTACCAGGTAGGTGCGCTATTGTATATGTCTTCGAGGGAGAGGCTGTTTTTATATGAATCGACGAGGGCCTCTATCGCTGCTTTTGCCTCCGGCGAGCAGTATTCTCCTGTGCCGTGGTCTATAAAGGCGTGCTTTTCATTTCCTGCTCCCTTTGCTCCGTTGTCCCATATTATGGAAGGAACGAAATATGTCTTTGCCAGCTTTGCATAATATTTCAGGTAATACTGCTGGAAAGCCTGCTCACGCGCGGTCGCGCGGTTGACGCAGCCGAACTCACCCATATACACAGGGATACCCTTCTTTATGAAATTGTTATATATCTTCTCAAATACCCTCTTCAGGTCAGCCTCGTTATTGCCGGAAACCTTCTTTGACTCGTCAGCAGTGTGGCCCCACTCAGACTTTGTCGCAGGCAGAGTGTAATCATATGGATCATAGCAGTGAACTGCCATGATAAGACGGCCCTCGACTACGTCTTCAGGCATCTTGAATGTCTGAACGGCGATGTCCACATTCGTACAATATGCCGGAATGCCGAGAATACGGTTTGCATTCTCCCCGCCTGATGCACGCACAGCATCCACGAACGCCTGGTTCCACTCGTTGAGGCACTGGTACTGCTTGCCACCGTCATTGCGGTTGTCTCCCCAGCCCCAGCCACCGTCATGGATCTCATTGAAGGCCTCGAAGATGAGGAAATCGCCCTTGTCCTTGAACTTATCGGCAATCTGTCCCCACATAGCACTCACCTGATCGAGGATCTGCTGGTGAACGGCCGGATCTTTGGCAGCAGTCTTGATGGCAAGCCAGTTCTTGCTGTCAGCTCCGTCGTGGTGCATGTTCACGATTACGTTCAGACCTGCCGCCTCGGCATAACCTACCACCTCAGCGACTCTGCTGAGCCATTTTTCATCTATCTTATAATCAGGTGCCGCACCTATATGTCCCAGCCAGGTCACAGGGATGCGGACAGTGCTGAATCCTGCAGCCTTGACCTTGTTCATGGTTGCCTGAGTCGCCTTAGGGTTGCCCCATGCGGTCTCTCCGGACACACCGTTGTTATATGCGTCGAAATGGTTTCCCAGGTTCCAGCCTATGCCTAATCGAGCGGCATAGTCCTTCGTGATGTCGCCGCTTGGCGCTTCTGTCGCACTCTTCTGAGAGACCTCGACATAACGTTTCTGGTCTCCGGATGTGATTGTAATCTTGGTCTGGCGAGCCTCCAGTGCATAAGTCTTTGACGCAGTCACGGTCACGACAGTCTTGTCACCGTTCTTTGTACCTTTGGTAGCAGTAATCCATTTCTCACCTGGCACTACCGAGAACGATCCGGAAGATGTGACAGTAAATATCTTCTCTCCTCCGTCAGCGTTGAATTCCAGACTGGTCTTGTCCACTGACAAGATTACATTCTCCTGCTGCTCCGGACTTTCCGGTCCGCAGGACATGGCTATGAACATAGCCGCAAGTATGTATAGCATTTTTATCATAGTCTATATGTTATTTAGATTCCTCGACTCGCTTCGCTCGCTCGGAATGACAGTGGGGCACTCGGAAGGGACGTAAGGATCTACATGTTTCATAGAGAAAGTAATGCGGATCTCCTCCGCCGGCTTCTGATTGGAACTATAGCCAAGAACGGTTCCTTCAGGCACTGTGACTGTATATGTTTCACCTGGTTTGAGGCCCAGCACACCTATCTCAAGCTTGTTGGTAGAAGCTGTGACATCCCGGATAGAGGCTTCGCCGTCAACAGAAATCTTAGCCTCCTCGTCAGGAAGACACTTGATGCTGCGGTCGAACATCATGGTAATCGTCAAGGATCCACCCACAAGGTCACGCGCCCCGTCAGAAGGGTCGCACGACACCAGCTTCGGCCCGGCAACTGTCTGCACCGGTTCCTTTTCCTGACAACCAGCCAGCGCCAGCCCCAAAACCAGAAATCCCAACAAAAGCCTCTTCATCTATATTAATAATATTATATATATAATATATATACTATATGGTATACTATTTATATAGTGCTGATTTTCAGCATATTAAAAGTAAAAAAGTTTGCAGATTACGAAAATATGCTTAACTTTGCATCGTCATTGAAAACTTAGTAATCTTGAATAGGCACCTCCACCCCAATTGGAGTGCCTATTTTTAAATGAAAGTTGGGTGTTGAGGCGTAGATTCAAGGAGGTCGTTTCTTCCGGAAAGTCTTCTTACGGATTACTAAGAACATGACAATGGGAGGACGTTTCCCGAAGACGCTCAGAATCTCGATAGAGATTTGCGAGCCTGAAACTTTTGTTAAAGTCAAGGCGCATGCGCGCCTTGTCAATAACAAAATTGTGAAAATCCGTTCACACTATCGTCGAGTATTGGGCAAAGACGACAAAGAGTAACGGGTTACAGCATCAGACTGTACATATCCCCTCAACACAGGAACGGCCGGGTAACACCGGTCGTTCCGCTTTTCTTCTGCTTCATATTTTCAATGAACATCAAACGGAATCAAAATCGTCCCGATTTTGGATCCCAAGGAGGCGGTCAGGCCTCCCTGGGAAAAAGTATGGTTAAATGAATGATATCTTGGTAAGGATAAGGTTTTCTCCCTGAACGACCATAGAATAACCCCAATCAATCTTGGTAGTCAATTCCTCAACCATAAGATCTGTTACGGTAATCGAAATATATCCCTCCTCGGATATGGTTGTATCACCAGCATTTACATTATTGTTGCCAGCTGAACTTTCCGGAAGAACCATTCCTCCCCAATTACCATTGAAAAGCTGCAACTGCCACCAATCAGCAGTAGGAGTCACATAAAATCTAAGAGTCTGACCTGCTGAAATCGGATTAGTCACAAACATGTCATTCGGCTTGATTTCAAGATTCAGAGACCACGCTCCAAGATCCTCAGAACCTTCCCAGACAACTGTTTCAGTTGGAGTTCCGCCACCACCTGGAACGAATACTTCTTCCTCAGTGTAGAGTTCGAGAGGAGTATAGCCGCTACCTGTGAAGAGGAGGTGCTGATCGTCGATGAGGTCATAGATACCGCTCTTGAGAGGCTCCTCAGAAATAGTGTATGCAAGAGAGAATGTACCGTCGCCATTGTCAATGATGCGCTCGTCACCTGTGTGGATGTCGTTTACGCCGTCACCGTCGAATGACCACCATCCTGTAGTCGCACGGATCTGATATGCATCAGCTGCAGGAGCGAACTTAAGGATGAATGTACCGTTCTTGATGATGTCCCAAGTCTCGGCAGGGAATGTAGCGATACACTCGTTGTTACCGTCCTTTCCTTCGAGACCGAAGCGATACTCACCGCTCCAGCTTACAGAACCTACACCCTCAGGATCAGCATTCTTCCAGAATACGTTCTTGACGATCTCAACAGAGCCGCCAGGTACCCATACTTCCTCAGTCACAACGAGCTTGAGAGGAGTATAGCCGCTACCTGTGAAGAGGAGGTGCTGGTCGTCGATGAGGTCATAGATACCGCTCTTGAGAGGCTCCTCAGAAATAGTGTATGCAAGAGAGAATGTACCGTCGCCATTGTCGATGATGCGCTCGTCACCACCATGGATGTCGTGTACGCCGTCACCGTCGAATGACCACCATCCTGTAGTCGCACGGATCTGATATGCATCAGCTGCAGGAGCGAACTTGAGGATGAATGTACCGTTCTTGATGATGTCCCAAGTCTCGGCAGGGAATGTAGCAATACACTCGCTGTTACCGTCCTTTCCTTCGAGACCGAAGCGATACTGACCGCTCCAGCTTACAGAACCTACACCCTCAGGATCAGCATTCTCCCAGAGGACAGTCTCGACTGTCTCCCAGTATCCGCCGTCTGAAGCAGGCTTGTACTCGAGCTCAGGCATGAGGAATGTCTTGCCGTCGATAGTATAGACCTTACCCACGAACTTACCTTCGAACACCTTTCTTGGAACGGTGAAGATAACGTTGCTGGTACCCTTGCGGTTGAAGAGATTGTCCTCTATGAGCGCCGGATTTCCGTCTGCATCAAGCAGTTCGACACCGGTGATGAACTCGAGGTCAGTACCATAGATTGTAATCTGACTGCCGCCTTCAACTGGAACAGATCCGTCAGCAGAATAACCTGTGATGTCTGTATTACCGAGGGTGAGAGGAAGAGGTGACTCCACCTGCTCTCCAGCCTCTGTGCGTACGATGATCTTTCCACCTTCAGCAGAAATACCTGCAGGTGCATCGACTCTGATCATGCCATTGCTGACAATCTGGAAGTCTGTTACTACGATACCTTCCTCAGTTCCTGGGAAAACGATCTCAGTAACATCAGAGAAACCGCCACCATTGATGGTCATAGGCTGTCCAGCGACCACCTTGGTCGGGAAGAACACCTTGATGTTCAATCCCTCATCAGCAGTCTCAAGTTGGTCCTCAGCAAGACAACCTGTCAGGGTTGCAGCAAAGGCAACTAACAGAAACGCTCTGAAAAATTTGAATATATTCTTCATAATTGAACTCCTTATAAATTACTACCATCCTGGATTCTGTCCGAGGGCAGGGTTCTTCTTGATTTCAGTCTGAGGGATCGGGTACAGATAGTACTTGTTATCCCACTCACGTGTCACTGTAGACCTTGTGAGCTGCTTCTCAGCGCTGATATTTGCAACCACTACAGTCTTGAAGCACTCTTCACCCTTCTTCCAACGGCGAACATCCCAGAAACGATGATTCTCGAATGCAAGCTCCACAAGACGCTCGCGCTCGTAGCGCTCAACCCAAGCAGATCCGTCTTCTGTAAACTCTGGCATCTTGATGTCTGCACGGTTACGAAGCACGTTGATGGCCTCGTTTGCAGAAAGACCGAAAGTCTTGTCATTTGCGCTGCCTGTAGCGTTGAATGCTGCCTCAGCATAGTCGAGGTAGAACTCACCGAGACGGAATATGATCCAAGTATGCTTACGTGTAACCTGATTGTCAGCAGTAGTCACAGCTGCACCGTCAACATACTTCCTGAGATAGTATCCGGTAGGAGTAGCACCATACTTAGGAGAAGCATTGAATCCTCCCATGAAAGTCTCGATGACCTTCTTCTGAGAACCGTTTGTAGGCCATTCGTCACCGTTCTTCACTACTGTGAGTGCGAAACGTGGATCGAGTCCTTCGTAAGGATCTCCTGCAGTAAGGTCGATAGTACCAGGATTACGCTGACCGAAAGTCTCACCATTATCAACATACTCATACTGGTCTACGAAACTCTGAGTAGGACAGTTTCCTGAAGAACCGTTCTCGACTCCGACAGGATAGTGCGCCATCTCGAAAGTGTTGGAAGCACCGCGTCCGATACCCCAGATAAGCTCCTGGTTGAAGAATGCGTTGTCACCCCAGAGATCAGCATACTTGCTGAGCTTGAGACCCCAAGTAGATACATTGTCGATGATGAATGCACAAGCCTTTGCAGCCTCTTCCCACTTTGTCTTGTCATTGTCAGGATTGTGGAGAGGTGATGCAGCATAGAGGAGAGTACGAGCCTTGAGAGCGTAAGCCGCAACTCTGGTTGCACGACCAAACTCACTCTCTACCTCTGTTGCATATGAAACAGGAAGATGCGGAGCGATCTCGTCGATTTCATCAACGATGAACTTGACAACATCAGCTGCAGGAGTACGCTCCACGCTGTTTGCCTGAGCATTTGTAAGGGTAGTTGTTACAAGAGGAACGTCGCCGTAAGTCTTGAACAGCTCGAAATAGAAGTAAGCTCTGAGGAAACGAAGCTCATATGGGAAGAGTTCCATCTGCAGAAGCCAAGTCTCATATTTGGGATTGTGTTCCCACTCAGAGATGTCAGTCTTATGAATCTTCTCAAGGTACATGTGGATTGTCGAGATAGCGGTATATGACTTATCCCATGTGGTCGAGAACGCGTTGGCAGGGGTCCATCCACCATTCACATAGCTGTTGATGGCACCTGTCTCCAAGGCATACATAGCCTCATCGGTGGCACCCGCGAGGAATGATGTGCTGTTTGACGCAAACTCCTGATTATATACCTGCGCATATGCATCGAACACCATGTTCTTGATACCTTCACCATAGTATTCGTAAGTCCAATCCTCATCACGTGTGTTTTCCTCAGTATAGTTGAGGTCCGCACACGCAGCCGTCATGGCACAGGCGAGAGTAAATAAACAAATTCTATATAGTTTCATATGTCAATCCTTTATTAGAATACTACAGAAAGTCCAAATGTAACTGCCTTCATCACAGGGTAGCCTGTGTTGAGGTTTTCAGCATCCATTGCTGGGATGTTGTCAAACGACAGGAGATTCTGTCCTTTCACAAATACCTTGGCATCGGACATCTTGGCATGCTTGAGGAGAGATGCAGGGAACCTGTAGTAAAGCTCGCAGTCACGCATCTTGAGCCAAGACACATTGCGATACCAGATTGTCGATTCCTGAGCATTGTTTGCTACGTTCTCAGTAGAGAGACGTGGATACAATGCGTTAGCACCAGCTACATCATAGCAGTTGTCATAATACTCCTGTGACATGTTCCTGTTGTCTGAGAGAGCTCCCCAGACACCGTCAACATAACGGAGGTTCTTTATCTGATTGCCAGCACCCTGGAATGTAGCGTTGATTCCGATACCCTTCCACTCGAGGCCGAGGCTGAACGAGTAGTTGAGCTGAGGAACTGCAGTGCCGAAGTCAAGGGCTACCGCGTCGTTCTGATTGACAACGCCGTCACCGTTGACATCCTTGTACTTGATGTCACCGACCTTCACCTGACCGAACTGCTGGAGAGGGCTGTTGTCGATGTCTTCCTGGCTCTCGAAGAATCCGAGGGCAACAAGACCGCGAGCTGCATCTGCAGGAGTTCCGATCACTGACATGTTAGGATATACAGGGTTCTCGATCCACTCGAGGATTTCGTTTCTCGAGTAAGTTGCAAATGCACTTGCATTCACGTTGAGACCGTTACCGAATGTCTTTGCGAAGCGAAGTCCGAGTTCACCACCGTAGCTTGCAACAGCACCCTTGTCATCATATGCAGACTGGATACCGACAACTGAAGAGTTCAATGCGCTAGCCTGTACGAGGATATTGCGTCTCTGCTGATAGAATACGTCAGCAACGATGTCGAGACATCCTGCCACTCTGATGTCAGTTCCGATGTTTGCCTTGTAGGCAGCTTCCTGACGGAATGAAGTTGTAGGGAACTGAGTAATGAAGGCTCCCCATGACTGATTGAAGCTGTTTCCGTAGAAGAAATCTCCGTGTGAGCTGTCCCAACGGTCAAGCCAGAGACCTGCTGCAGGAACATAGTCAGTGTGCTGGATACCTGCAGAAGCGCGAAGCTTTCCGTAGAGACCCTTGTCAGGGTTGTTTGCGTAGATCCAGCCGAGACCGAGTGTTGGAGAGAACGCCCACTTTGCAGGATATGAACGGTTAGAACCGTTTGCTGCGAGAACGAGGTCAACCATGAGCTTGTTCGCATGGTCATAGTGAGCGGCGAGGGCTACGTTCTGACGATGCCATGTGTTGCTCTGACCGTCACGGAACTCGCTCTTCATATTATAGTTGAGGTTAGCGGCAAGATTGTCACCGTTTCTGAACTGGGTTGCATATTTGAAACCAGCCTTGATTGTACCGGCACGCCACTGAGAATCAACCCAATGATTGAAGACGAGCTTGTCCTCGATGGTACCCATCACAGCCTCTGCCATCTGGCCGGAAGCATCGTAATAGTTCCATCCATACTGATAACCCTTTGTACGGTTCTCGATTGTGTTAGAAGCATTGTCATATGATCCGCCCACATAGAACTGGAGACCTTTCAGGAGCATATAAAGATCCTGCTCCAGAGTGATGTCAGCCCAGATCTGGCGCTGGTGAGTCTTGGTGAAACCGGTACCTGAAGCCTTTGCAAGGAGGTTGAAGTCTCCATAAGCCTGGCTACCTCCCCATACGCCGCCCTGGGTCTTGATAGGAAATGCCAATGCCGGAACCTTGTAGAGATGCCACCATGCATCGTTAGAGCTTAGATTAGGAACACCGTTTGTCTCCATGAAGAGAGCAAGGATGTTGGTCTTCACTCTTGTGCTGCTGGTCACCTCAAAATCCACATTTGTGCGGATATTGGCTTTTGAATACTTGAGCTGTGAGTTCCAGTCACCCTGGTCAGGGTTGGCATAGAGACCGCGAGCATCAGTGTAATCAAGGATAGAGTAGTACTGCACCTTGTCTGATCCGCCATACATAGAAACGAAAGCGTTGGTCTCATGAGCTGTGTTCTTGAAGACCTCATCCTTCCAGTTCACGTTCGGATAAACGAAAGGATCGCTGCCGTCAAGGAACTTATCAAGCTCAGCCTGAGAATATGCAACTGAGTTTCCGTCGTTCACTCTCGCAATGTTGAGAGCATTTGCATAATCATATGCGCTGACCATAGGAGCAGTTTCAGGATCGAACTGGAGCTTATGCGAAGCACCCACCTTGAAGTTGAAACCAGAACCAGCCTGACCACGCTTTGTCTTCACGAGGAGTACGCCATTGATGGCCTCATGGCCATAAAGAGCAACAGCAGCAGCATCCTTGAGAACTGTAACGCTCTCAACTTCTTCCACTGAAAGTCTGTCGATAGGACGTTCTACTCCATCAACGAGGATAAGAATGTCTCTCTCACCTGTAGTCTGGGCTCCACGGATGTTGAAGGAAGCACCTGTACCCTCTTCACCCTTGAAACCTGTATTCTGAACTGCGGTAAGACCTAGCAGTTTGCCATAGAGAGCATCAGCAAGGCTGATTGCAGATGTACGGCCAAGTTCTTCAGCGGTGATGGTATAAGTCGCCGCTGTAGTGAGGAATTCCGAGCTCTCGACACCATAGCCCAGGTCTACAGTCTGCGACTGCTTGTCGCTGAGCTGCAGTTGAGCGTTGGCTGTCATAGGAACAAGACAGAATCCCAACAGGCTAAAAATAAATATATTACGTAATTTCATAATAATAAGTTCTAATTGTTACCAACCAGGATTCTGAGTAAGGCCGTAGCCCTTCTGGATCTCCTCTCGTGAAAGCGGATCGAGATACCACTTATTTGTCCAGTAGCCAGGTTCCCACCAGCGTCGTGCTCCCTTTACAATTTCTGGCTTCTCTTATTCGAACTTAGGCCAAGGGGTTGATGGATCCCAAAGAAGGTCATCACCTTCCATACGTTTTCCGTTCTCATCAAGACGATATATTCTGATCTCATGGAGAGTCTTGGTGAAGAGATCCTGGCGTTTACGACGGATCATGTCATAGAAACGGTCACCGCACTCTGCTCCGATCTCACAGTTTCTCTCGCGAAGGATCTCATTGATGAGGTTGTCCTTGTTAGAGGTGAGGTTGAGCTCAGGGTTCTTATCCTCAAGACGACCAAGGCCTACACGGCTACGTACCACGTGAAGCTGATTGAGAGCACCTTGGAGGTCGCCGGTTTCAGCAAGAGCCTCTGCATAGATAAGATACATCTCAGCAAGACGGATATATGACACACCGATAAATTCATCATCCATCTTTGAACCTGTATAGTCCAGGAGCCATTTGAATTTTCTGTATCCGCTCGATACGTCTACAGCATCGACTTGCTCATATTTTGCAAGATCCAAAGAACCTTTTACCCATGTGTCTATATAAGCCTTATCATTATAGTGTCCGACTACACTAGCTGGGAACTCTTTTCTCGGAACAAGCATTGTTTCATAAAGACGAGGGTCACGGTCTGCAAACATATCGATTCCTTCTGGGTTGTTTCCTTCACCATAAATGTCTTCATATGGGAAGTTGGTTCCATCCGCCATACCGAAACATTCCATGAGTTCGTTGGTAGGAACCGCTCCTCCCTGACGAAGGCCGTCAATGGCAAAACCAGCCCAGCCCCAACCCCAGCCGTTATGGTCGATAGTACCGTTGACTGCAGTACTTGACATAAATTGTGAAGGATGGGCGTCAAACAGTTTTTCGTGATTAGTCTCGTTATTGCGATATCTATATGCCCTGCGGAAAGCCATACGATATCCGCCCTCATCCTGTGTAGCAGGCTGAATCAGCTGATAATAATTTCCATTAGCCGCATTATCCTCAAAAAAGTCCTCGCATGCATCAAGACAACGGTACCAGAGATTAGGATCCTTCTTTCCGAACCACACGTGCTCGATGTTTGTAAACTCTGTCACTTTGAGAGGATTGTAATCCATATAAGGTTTGGCATCATTGAACAGAGGCGATGCGGCATGCATCCAAAGCTTTGCACGGAGAGCGCGGGCAGAAGCTCGTGTAAGACGGCCTGACCACTGTCCCTGATCTGCATTGTCAAGATTCCAGATGAAACCAGGTTCCTCGATCGCGCACACGATAAGTGAGTCGATAAACTCGACAGTCTCCATCGCAGTAGCACGGCCATCTGTGAAGTTTTCACCTACAGCATAAGCCTTCTTTGCAAGGCAAAGACCGCCGAAGTTACGGAATGCGTCGAAGTAACGGCTTGCCATGATGGTGTAAGCCTCTCCACGGAGGCGGCTCTTCTCATCCTCCGACATGTCAGGAACCCTGTCGATGTTCTCGATGATCTGCCAGCATTTGCGTACTGTCTCATAAATAGAGATGCGTCCTCCAGCGTCTGCATTCAAAACGTTCGGTCTTGTTGCATAAGAAAATCTACCCATATCGTTACTGTCATCAGTATCCTGAGCATTTTCTGTAAGCAGTCCCGGATAGTAGCTCTGATAAGGGCCACCCCAAGCACAATAGCAATGATAAGAATCCGAAAGGGCGTCGATAGGCGCGCCGTTCATCATGTTTCCGTTTGTATATGTACAGTAGATCTGTCCGTAAGCGCTCCAAAGAAAGTTACGGGTATACTCTGCGTTTGAGAATACTGTATCAATATTGATATCAACACCCGGAGCCTTCTCCAGGAAGGCGTCTCCAACAGCAAACTTCTCTACACAGGATGTGCTGAAGAATGCTGCACAGATTCCCAGAACAAGTATATTGTTAAATATCTTTTTCATGTCGTATAGCTATTAGAAGTTAAACTGTGCGCCGATATTGAAGAGTCGGGTCATAGGATAACGCATACCGTAGTCAAGTCCTGAACCAGGAGCCTCAGGGTCGTTACCCTTGAAGTCTGCGAAAGTGAGGAGGTTGTTACCTGATGCGTATACTCTTATATAATTAAAGAATGCATCTCTCTTCTTAGGAGTGAATGTGTAACCGATCTCAACGTTCTTCAAACGTACATATCTTGAGTCTACCATCCAAGCTCGTGAATTACGGTTGTTGTGACCAGCGTTCACGAATGATATACGAGGAAGAATTGCGTCTGTATTGTCCTCTGTCCAAGAGTTGTCTGCCACCCACTGAGTAAGAGCAGAAGTCTGAGTAGAACCGAACTGGTCGCGGAAATATCCGTTAAGCGAACGGCTTACATGATCAGCGCCAATCCACAGCATTGTGAAGTCAAGACCCTTCCACTGGAAGTTGAAGTTCACTGAGTATGTGATCTCAGGGTTATCTGTGTAACCAAGAGGCTTCTGGTCGTTATCGTCAATGACATTGTCACCATTCAAGTCAACATAAACTGCATCACCATTCTTGAGTTTGACTTTCTGATCTGGCATTTCAACGCCATACTTCTCGAAATAACGCTCCTCAGTAGCGCCCTGCTCGTAGAACTCGAAGAGATCGAAACCGAAAGGCTGATATACAGGAAGTCCTGTACGGCTGAGATACTCATACATAGGCGGAACCTCAAGCATCTCGATGACCTGGTTTCTTGCAAACGCGAAGTTTGGCGAGATAGAGTAACGGAAATCACCGAACTTCTGTTCCCAGTTCAATGTTACCTCGAAACCGTGGTTCTTCACGCGGCCTTCATTAACGTAGTTTGCAGGAAGAGATGTAACGGACGGCAAAGTCGAAGCATTCGACACGAGGATGTCTCTACGGTCCTCCCAGAAGAAGTCAACATAAGCATGGAGCTGATCCTTGAAGAATCCCGCATCGAGACCGACGTTGATCTTGGTTGCCTTTTCCCAGGTTACGTTAGGGTTACCTGCGGTAAGTTCCTTGACTGCCTGAAGCCAGTTGCCGTTTGTACCGAAATTTGTTCCACGATCCTGAGGGTTTTTAGTTTCAGAGCCTGTGAAGAACTGCCAAGCGCCAGGAAGGTAGAGGAAACGTGCGCCATTTGTGCTGTCGTTACCTACGAGACCATAAGAAGCACGGAGCTTCAAATAGCTGACAACCGGCTTGATTGGCTGCCACCATTTCTCCTGCGAAGGAATCCAACCTACAGAGACTGAAGGGAAGAGACCGTAACGCTTTCCAGGAGCAAAGTTCTCAGAACCGTTGTAACCGATGTTGAAGTCGAGGAGATACTTGGTATCATAATCATATGTGACACGACCTACGAGACCTACATACCCCTTAGGGATAGACTGGTAGATGCTGCCGTCCCTGTCCCATGGATAATAGGTCTTGCTCTGGTTGTAGAGGAGGAGGGCGCCGACATTGTGCTTGCCGAATCTGCGTGCATAATCGAAGCTTGCCTCAGCATACCAGTTGCGGCTTCCCCATTTGCCTTCGCTGTAAGGGAGCGGCCATGTAACGCTTTCCTTGCGGAGAACTTCCTCGCCGTTAACGATGGTTGCAACATATGTCACACCTGTACCGTAGCCGCTCTGGCGGTTCTTCTGAGCTGTGTACTCAGAGTTGTAAGAAGCCTTTGCCTTGAAGCTCAAGCCCTTGGTGAGGAAACTCATGTCGAGCTTGTACTGGATATCGAAGTTGAGGGCGTTTGTGCTCTCGTTTACATATCCGAGGTCATAATAGTTGGAAAGCGCATCGCGGTCATACTTACCGACGATGTTCTCATCCGCAACGATATGGCGTCCCTGCTCGTCCACTCCGATTCCTGCATAAGGAGTTGCTCCCTGGAGGTAACGGAAGAGGAAACCTTCACCACCACCCATTGTGTTACGGTCCTGCATACGACCACCGAGGGTGAGGTTGAGCTGGCTGTACTTCGAAATGTTGATATCGAGGTTTGCACGATAGTTCAGACGCTGATAGTCGAATGTCTCGTTCTTGTTCTTTGAGAATGTCTTGAAGAGCGAGTTCTGGTTGAGGAAACCGGCTGAAACGAAGTAGCGTACCTTTTCAGTACCGCCTGATACGTTTACGTTTGCCTGCTCCTGCCATGCAACATCCTTCATGATATAGTCAATCCAGTCTGTATTAGGGAAGGTTGTCGGCATGTCGCCTGTACGGAAATGCTCCATCACTTCCTGACTGAACTTAATAAGATTTGATCCATCAGTTTCTCCTGGCATGATATAGTTCTCATATGGAGAATAGTCAGCAATGTTTACTGTTCCAGGCCACTGGTCCATAGGGAGGGCGTCAGTGATCTGAGTATAGTTGTACATCTGACCATATGTGTATGAATCCGCAAAATCGATGAACTTCGAGATTGTCTGCATTGCCGCACTTGCTGAAGCAGTCACAGAAGCCCTTCCGATCTCACCACGCTTTGTGGTAACGAGGATTACACCGTTCGCACCGCGTACACCGAATACGGCTGTTGCAGATGCGTCCTTGAGGACTGAAATACTCACGATTTCGTTAGGGTCGAGCTGTGAGAACGGACGCTCTACACCGTCGACCAGTACGAGTGGCTCAGCACTGTTGAGTGAGCCGACTCCACGGATTCTGATGACCGGTTCATCGGCACCAGGCATACCCGATGGCTGAACTGCAGAAACGCCAGGGAGATTACCCTGAAGTGAGTTCGCAACGTTAGCTACCGGAGATTTCAACAGGGTCTCGCCACCTACTGCAGCGACCGAACCTGTGATGGTCACCTTGTTCTGTGATCCATAAGCGATGACCACAGACTCGTCAATCAGCTTTGAGTCAGGTTTCAATGTCACATCCAGACGTGATCCAGTTGCCTGAACTGTCTGAGTAACATAACCTACACAAGAGATTTCGAGTGTAGCACCCTGGGGAACTGACGGAAGGTCGAAGTTTCCGTCAACGTCTGTGACTGTACCCTTTGTGGTTCCTTGAATGACCACGCCGGCTCCAATCAGACCCTCTCCAAGTTCATCCAGAACACGTCCTTGAACGTGCAGATTCTGGGCAAAAGCGTGTCCGGTAGTCAGGAGCATAAGCACCAGAACTCCGAACAGATGAGTTAGTTTTTTCTTTTGCATAATGATTAGGGTTAATTAAAAAATTGGTTATTAATAGTTTTTGTATGTTGTCGAAATCATTTCATCAGAAACGAATCCAGGAATTGTTGTTTAGTTTCCGGCCATCTTTCCTGCTCCCAGACATTGTGTCCTGCACGCGGATAGCATATCCATGACTTTTCTGTCTTTATGTGGTTGAAGCCGGCGAAGTTTGTGTGCGGCGGGCAGACAGGGTCCTGAAGGCCTATGGCCATGAGTACAGGACACTGTATCTTGTCCGTGAAGTTCTTTACATCGAAGTAGCTGAGGGTCTTGTAGAGGTCCTCCTCGGATATACCGCTTTCCTTAGCAGCCTCAAGAATCCAGTTTCCCGGCCAGTCTACTAAGGCGAAATAGTCATTGTAGTCATTGAGGAACGGAGCGGACGGGGCGATGGCCTTGAGCCTGTGGTCGAGCGAAGCTGCGACCAGGGTCAGGGCGCCGCCCTGGCTCTCGCCGTTTGCTACGATACGCTCTGTGTCTGTCTGAGGAAGAGAACATACGAAATCTATGGCTCTGACCGCATCAGCGAACGCTCCGCGATAGTAATACTGATATTTGTCGCCCAGGCCGCGGGTGCACCAGTCGTCCTTTTCGCCAGGAAGTCTGTTGAACGCCTGGTTGCGGATGCAGAGCTGAAACTCTATAAGTTCAGGATTCCATGAAGGATCCGGATACCACACCTCGCTGCCATATCCCATATAGGAAATCATGGCAGGATATTTTCCTTCCTTGGCAGGAACGACAAGAAGACCACTGATCTGTTCCCCGCCAAGCGATTTCATATCGACGCGATATGACCTGCGGACATCATTTGAGTGGTCTTCAAGAAGAGTGAACTTATATTCAGGAGCAACTGAGGAGAGCTCAGCAAGAGTCTGCTCCCAGAACTGGTCGAAATCAGGCTGCTTGTCCTGATCGGAAACTATTTCTTCAGGATTGAATCCAAGATTTGTACGGGTGAGTTCGGTACGGTTGCCGTCCTTGACAAGATACAGAACTGCATTATAGAAACCCGGATCGAGGTCAAGATCAAATTCTAGTTCTGCCCCCCCCTGGTGGAATTTTGCCATATCAGCCTGAGTATCAACACTTTGGCCGAAGTCTGTCGAGATTTCAAGGACAACCTGAGCCTCGGCTATACCTTTTCTGTACATACCGACTTTCACGGTATGAGGGCCCTTACCTGCGAAGATACCGGCATTTTCAGCTATGTCAAACCATGCATTCGGAAGCAACGCCTCATTGATAGCACGAGCCGCTTCGCTTATGATTGCGACTGTAGACGCATCGCTGGCGTATACGGAGTTGAGTCCCTGCTGCTCCTGCGCAGGATCACCGCAATAGTCATCGCCTGGCTGCCAGTAGAGGTTCGTCTCCGACTGCTCCGCGAGGCCGCCCCAGCCCCAGAAGTTCACTCCTGCGAAAAGGCCGCCTTCCTTTGCCGACTCGGCTATGCGTCCGAAAACGTGCTTGTAATAAGCGTCACGGGATTCAGTCGATGTACCTTTGGCAAACTGGAAACCGTCACGTGGGAAACCGAACTCCTCGAGAACGACAGGTTTTCCATATTTCGCCGCCACTTCAAGATGGGCATCGATATATTCGTCAGTGTTGCTTATCGCTACAGGGAGATTTGAGGCAAGGGTATTTTCACGCACCCAGCTCCAGTTGTATGGCCAGATATGGATGTTCATGTAATCGATATCAGGACATGAATGGATCTTCTCAAAGAGTTCCATGCTGTTCTCGCATCCCCAAGAACCCTCGCTGCCGGAAGAAACCATATGGTTCGGATCGATTGACTTTATCAAAGCAGCTGTTTCCCACATGAAATCAGCAAAAGCTGCCTGTCCGAGAGAATCAGACCTGAAACAGCGAGGCTCGTTTCCGATCTGCCATGAGAAGATTGCCGGATCATCCTTATATGGCTTGCCAGTCACTGTGTTGGTGCGGCCCACGACATGCTTTACGTGGTTGTAGAAAAGTTCCTTGGCCTTGTCGTTTGTCACAAACTTCGATACAGATTCCATGAACGGCATATATCCCACTTCTGCTGGAATCAGTGCCTTACCTTCTCCAGCCCACTCCAGGTACATTCCATATCCGCCTGACCACTCCCAAGAATTGTTGATATAGAGAACAGCCTTCATATTCCTCTCAGCCATCTCTGCAAACAGGTAGTCAAGTCCGCGGAAAATGGTGTCGTTATACACACCTGGCTCCTTCTGGAGGGTAGGGCTGACGCGGGTAGGGATACCGTCCGGGCCATCACCGCCAACAAGAACACGGAGATTGGTCATTCCGAGAGCCTTGAGGGTATCAAGTTCCGCCTCAAGACGTTCGCGGTCGCCACCTTCACCCTCGCTGCCGAGGATGGCACCATACCAGAAATTAGTTCCGACAAAGTGGGAAGGATAGTCTTCACAAACGAAAACTCCGTCTTCAACTCTGACAAAAGAAGACGTAAGTGACGCATTTTCAGCGTCTTTTCCCGATCCGCAAGACAGCAGCACGAAAGCTGTTGCGAGAAGAGGAATCAAAAGATTCCGGATAAATTTCATTAAGTTCTAGCGCTAGTGGTTTGTTATTGCAAATATAAAACGCACGCAAAAGTCAAACAAATACAAATTTATCCAATTATGATACAAATTAAACAATCACCTTATTTTTCTTGAACATGGCCCTGAAATCACGCGGTGTATAACGCCTCTTGGCCTTGAAGGTCCGATTGAAGTTGGAGAGATTGTTGAAGCCGCACTCATAGCATATTTCCGAGATGTTTTTTGTCGTATCTACAAGCATTCTTGCAGCATATCCAAGTCTGATATCGACAATATATTCAGACAACGTGCGACCGGTTCTCTGCCTGAAGAAACGACTGAATGCAACAGGGCTCATGCCCACCAGTTCAGCCAGATTTTCAAGCTTGAGAGGCTTGGCATAATGCTCGTTTATATACTGCTTTACCTTCTCCACACGTCGGCTCTCTCCCACCCTTCCGGAATGGGCGAAAGAACTGGATGCAAGGACCCTCGCATCCTCAGAGACAGACAGCTCGTACAGAATGTATAAAGACTTGAGGAACTGCACGAAACGCTCATTTTCGTTGGCGATGTCATCAAGCGTAGAGTACACTTTCATGATGGATGAAATGGAGAAGGCAAGGCCGTGTTCGGCCCTCTTCAGCATCCTTCTTATCGACGCGAACTGGTTCTTCGAAAGCAGCTCGTTGCCGAAGATGTCGCCGGAGAACTGGATGGTGATTTCGCGTATGTCCTTAGACTGGCAATTGCCCTGCTCCCAAACATGCTCGAGGTCCTCTCCACCGACCAGCACAAGCTCATAATCACCGATCTCTTCGACACTGTCGCCGACGATCCTCCTTACTCCTTTTCCATTCTCGATGAAGTTCAATTCGTACTCCCTATGCCTGTGCAGAGGGTAGGTAAATTCCGTCTTGTGGCGCTCGACAATATAGAAACAATCCTTGTCCGAAAGCCTCGTTATCTCTGTAAAAACCTTGCTCATACCACAAATATACACTTTTTCTAAAATATGATACTATTTTAACATATTTTTCTATAATTTTTGCGCAAAAACACTAAGATTCGCCGTTTTGACTATATTTGCGAAAATTATAACACAGCTATGGCAAAAGCACAGAAAAACTCAGCTGAACTATTTGCAGCTCAAGCACTTGCATCACAATTAAAGAAGGAACTCACAAATAACATTCTCCCTTACTGGACGTCTAAAATGTTCAAAGAGGATGGTTCCATCAACGGCCGCATAGACGGTCTGGAAAAGCTTGATCCGGAAGCCCCTCTGGGTAACATCATGGCAGCCAGAATGCTGTGGACATTTGCATCCGCTTATAGAGTTATCGGCAACAGGGAATACCTGGATATTGCCCTGAAAATCAAGCGTCTGCTCCTCGATAAATTCTATGATCCTGAGTTCGGGGGCACATATTGGTCACTCAATCCTGACGGCACTCCGCTCGACACAAAGAAGCAGATTTATGCCATCGCGTTTACCATATATGGTCTGGCCGAGCTCAATCGTGCATGTTCTGATGCAGAAGCCCTCGAATATGCGATAAAGCTTTTCCATGACATCGAAGACCACAGTTTTGACTCGGACAAGGACGGGTATTTCGAGGCCTTCACCAGAGAGTGGGCGCAGATCGAAGATATGCGCCTGAGCGACAAGGATGCTAACGAAAGTAAGACCATGAACACGCACCTTCATGTGTTGGAGGCATATACGTGCCTCTACCGCGTGTGGAAGAATTCACTGCTGGAGGAGCGCCTGCGCGGGCTTATAGGGATTTTCGAGACGCGTATACTCGGCCCTGACGGGCATCTCAAGCTCTTCTTCGACGATGACTGGAACTGCGGCTATGACATCGTTTCATATGGACATGACATCGAGGCATCATGGCTCATACATGAGGCCGCGCTGGCGCTCGGTGATATGCAGGTGCTTGAACGCATAGAGGCACTTGTGCCGCGCATAGCCGCAGCCGCAGGCGAAGGCTTCACTCCGGAAGGAGGCATGATCTACGAGAAGGCCGGAGACGAAGTCGACGGCGACCGCCATTGGTGGGTCCAGGCAGAGACCGTTGTGGGATATTTCAACCTTTGGGACCATTTCGGTTCGTCTGAAGGCATGGAAAACGCCTTGATGAACTGGGAGTTCATCAAGGCGCATATAATAGACCATGACAATGGGGAATGGTTCTGGAGCCTTCGCTCAGACGGCACCGTCAATCGTGACGATGACAAGGCCGGCTTCTGGAAATGTCCATACCACAACGGCCGCATGTGCATGGAGGTCATCGAACGGGTCCGATGAGCCTGTGTCATTTCCTGTCTATGTGAAAATCTGTTATATCATAGGAGTCAAGCGAATAATATTCCCCACTCTCCTTGTCATAAAGTACGTATGCCATTGTCTTGAACGGTCTTTCATAGCCGGCATACACTATAGAATCAGGAGACAAGCTCAACCTCGTACCATAGATATATCCCGTAAAGGCAGGTCCGTTGTAGTCAACGGCAATGACCATATTATATCCTGAATCATACAGCTTCGCAACGAAATGCACCTCGTAGGTCTTTCCGTCTATGGTCTTTTCTCCGAGCACCTGAGGAGTATTGATTGCAACTTTATGAGTCGACTCATCATAAGACATCTCGAACGGAAAATCCTGAGAGGCCTGAGATTCAGACCAGCCATATACCTTGAAACTGCGATTCGGAGTCATCTGGTCTATCCTTAGAGTGTATGTCGCATAATTGCCGGTCTCTGTACTTGTGCCCGTCACACTCCAATCTCCAAGAAACGCCTTATACTTCTCTGATATTTCCACATCCACCGGAGCCGGATCAGTCTTTGCAGATGCCAGACGGCAATAAATTTCTTCGTTGTATACAGCAAGGACCATATAAACATATTCAGTATCCGGTTCAAGATCTGTATATATCTTCTCGAACGTACCGCGCTCCACAAGCTGTGCAAGAGCCTCCTCATCGGCAGATATCGGGCTGAGCTGCATAAATTGAGTTCCTACATAATATAACTGCTCGCCATATTCCTGCATCTCCTCAAGGGTTCCGGAAAGGCCCATTGTCGCCACATAAGCATCGAACGTTTCCCTTGTCACCGGACCAGAAGGAAGGAACATGACAGAAGATGCATAGTCAAGGCCTATGAAGTCTGCGAAATATGAAGACACCCTCAGGGTGTTATGGGCCGCAAAACCCTGCATTTCGCGCTCGTACGTCTCCACGGAGAGGCTTACAGAAGGTTCTGGCAAAGGTATATCGACCTGCAGCTCATTGTAGAATTCGTCTCCTTTGTAATCAACACCATACAGGCATAGCATATATGACTTGCCTGAATCAAGGGTCCATGTGTCCGTGTATGTGTTACCTACACGGTATCCATACTCTGAGACATATGACATCATGCCCTCGATACCGTTCTTAGCGACAAAAGCCTCATACTGGTCAAGTGAATATATGTCATATATGTAGAAATTAACCTTGGTCTCGTCACACTCCATTCGGATGGTAGCACTCTTTGGTGTCACCTCCTGCAGGGTACACGTCACTGATTCAGGAGACTCTCCCGGATCTTGCATGGAGAAAGAAATGACCTCTGGCTTCGCCTCCATATTCCAAGTCTCGTTCACAGCATCCCACTTAGCAGCAACAGCATAATACTTTATTCCCGGCACAAGATAAGCCACACGGCCGGTAGTCTCATCCTCCTGGCCGGCAAACCAGTTGACAGTCTGGGACTCTTCTGCATATATTCCGCTGGTAGCCAACATATTCCACAGGAATACGTCATGGTTGAATTCCGGTCCGTCCACCAGCTTTGCCATCTCGTACTGATATTCAAACGACCAGCCCTCGACATAAGTATGGAAATATGTCTCACCCTCACCCACGGTGACCTTATATGAAAATCCCGTCTTGGAAGCCGATACGAACTGAAGCATTACAGGATTCTCTCCTGTTGTCATAGACAGTTCCTTGACCGCACTATAGTACTTCGCGGCACCTTCTTCTTTCATGGCTGCCGCATATACGGTATATTCGGTTTCAGGCTTAAGACCAGCAACTGTATGAGCCACCGGTTCTTCGGTAGCAGCAAACACCTCTCCCTCCTCAAACAGAGCCTCAGCCTTGTAGGACTTGACCTCATCCGTAGTCTCAACACAGATGAAAACTATCTCGTCCGCCTGGGTAGCGGAGATATAGAATTCCAGCTGATCCGAAGCCACGGCTCCCTCGGTTATATTCACTTCCGGAGTCGGCTCTGTCGTATCCTCCAACTGCTTGCAGCCTGCAAGAAAAGCCGCTGCAGCCATTATAAGCACATATAGATATCTTTTCATCTTTCTGTTTACTTGTTGATTTCTGCCTTTGACTCGAGGAAGAGCTCGTCCATCTGCTCCTGGTCGATGAATGACGGAGAGTCGATCATCACGTCGCGGCCCTGGTTGTTCTTAGGGAATGCTATGTAGTCGCGGATTGTCTCCTGACCGCCGAAGAGCGAGCATACGCGGTCGAAGCCGAAGGCGAGACCTCCGTGAGGCGGCGCGCCGAACTTGAAGGCGTTGATGATGAAGCCGAACTTGTATTCGGCGTCCTCCTTGCTGATGCCAAGGACCTCGAACATACGTTCCTGCATTGCTGCTTCGTGGATTCTTATCGAACCACCGCCGAGCTCAGTACCGTTGAGGACGAAGTCGTATGCGTTTGCGCATACCTTCTCGAGATCTTCCTTCTTGTCGCTGTAGAAGAGTTCGAGATGCTCTGGCTTAGGCGCTGTGAACGGATGGTGCATTGCGTAGAAGCGCTGTGTCTCGTCGTCCCACTCCACGAGAGGGAAATCAACCACCCAGAGAGGTGCGAAGTTGAACGGATCACGCAGGCCGAGGCGGTTACCCATCTCGATACGGAGCACGCCGAGCATGTTCTGGGTCTTTCTCTTCGCGCCGCAGAGGACGAGCATCATGTCGCCCTTCTTCGCGCCGAGACGGTCAGCGACAGCCTGAAGCTGCTCAGGTGTATAGAACTTGTCGATTGATGACTTGATTGTGCCGTCCTCGTTGAGCTTGATGTAAACGAGGCCTTTTGCACCGACCTGAGGTCTCTTCACCCACTCTGTGAGTTCGTCGATCTGCTTGCGGGTGTAGTTTGCAGTGCCTTCAACGTTGATAGCACCGATATATTCCACGCCGTCGAACACGGAGAAGCCATAGCCCTTCACGAGGTCTGTGATCTCGTGGATCTTCATGTCGAAGCGGATGTCCGGCTTGTCAGATCCGTAGAAATCCATCGCGTCATACCAGCTCATGCGAGGTATGCGCTCTGCGATCTCGACACCCAGGACGTTCTTGAAGAGTGTCCTCATCATGCCCTCGAATGTATTCAGCACATCCTCCTGCTCCACGAACGACATCTCGCAGTCGATCTGTGTGAACTCAGGCTGACGGTCTGCGCGGAGGTCCTCGTCACGGAAGCAGCGCACGATCTGGAAGTAGCGGTCATAGCCGGCTACCATCAGGAGCTGCTTGAAGGTCTGAGGAGACTGTGGAAGTGCGTAGAACTGACCAGGGTTCATTCTTGACGGAACCACGAAGTCACGCGCTCCCTCCGGGGTGGACTTGATCAGGTATGGGGTCTCGATCTCGAGGAAGTTCTGTGCGTCAAGGTAGTTGCGCACCTCGTGAGCAATCTGGTGACGGATCTTGAGAGCCTTCTGGAGAGGGTTTCTGCGGAGGTCAAGGTAGCGGTACTTCGCTCTGAGCTCCTCGCCGCCGTCGCTCTCGTCCTCGATTGTGAACGGAGGAGTATTTGCCTTGTTGAGGACCTTGATCTCTGTGAGGCTGATCTCGATGTCACCTGTAGGCATCTTAGGGTTCTTGCTCTGAC
>JAZQEN010000085.1:0-8256 GCA_045539015.1 Candidatus Cryptobacteroides sp. | reverse complement strand
CTCCAGTCCATCACGATATTATCTATAGGAATATTCCTCTGTCGGAAGCCCTCGAGAGGCTCGATCATCTCGGTCGATGTCTTGTAACGCTCACGGCTCTGCCAGTATCCCATAGCCCATTTCGGCATGATCGGAGCCTTTCCCGTCAGCGTCCTGTATCCGCTGATGACCTCGTCCATGCTGTCACCCGCGATGAAATACCAGTCCATCTGCTTTGTCATTTCGCTCCACCACTGATGCTTAGCCTGCTGTGCAGGATCAACGACATCATAGACACGGAGACCGCAGTATGACACCCATCCGTCAGGCTGCCACTCCACCTTTATCGGAGTCTTTACGCCTGCTTCGAGATGAACTGTAAACTTGTATGAATTAGGGTTCCACGCCGTACGCCATCTTTCAGGAACGACGGTCTCGCCGCCCACCTTGACCGTTGTGTATCCGGCATAGTAAAGGATGAACTGATAATCACCTGTCTGAGCAGCCTCGAGAGAACCCTCATATGTTACATTTGAATTATAGAATACGAAATCTTCAGGAAGGTTCACCACCTTCTCCATCTTCGGCTCGATAAGATACTCGAAATAGAGTTTCGGCTCGTCACGGACTATGGTCTGACCGTTCTCAGGGACATATGTACCTGTGAGGCAGCCTTCCTTGCCCTGAGCGTCATAGAGCTTGAACACCTCTCCCAGCTGCTTGTAATCGGCTGGATTTCCGAAACGCATCATCGAATAGCTGTCCATCAGTACGCCATATCCCTTGTTGGAAACGATGAACGGCACAGATACCTTTGTATTGTACTGGAAAAGCTCCTCGTTCTTTCCCTTATAGTTGAACTCGTCTGCCTGATGCTGTCCCAGGCCGTAGAACGCCTCGTCTTCAGGAGACTCGAACACCTGTCTGAATGTATATCCCTTTGTTCCTTCAACCTCTATAGGCTCGAAATACTTTCCACCGCCTTTCTGTTCAGCCAGGAGAGTCTCTCCATCGGCATTCTGGAACCAGACTTCTCCAGTGGAAAGGAGTACATTGGCCTTGACAGCCGAAGTCGCCAGAGTCAGGACTCCGTCGTTTTCCGTCACGGTAAATTCAACATCATTTTCCTGCGGAACAATCATCAGGCTTTCCTGATCTGCAAATTCCTTTTCAGGAGTTGCTGTAACACGAATAAGATTTTCTCCAAGTACCTGAAGCCTTACCAGACGCGGACCGCCTTCTACGGGATCCTGAACTGTCACTGTCACACATGATCCGTCCTGCTTGTAAGCGCCGGCGCAAGATGCCAGCATAAGTGCAGCAATAAGAAATAATGAGAAGAATTTCGCCTTCATCTTATGGTTAGTTTTAGCATTTATCAACCTACAAATTTAACAAATTAGATAATAAAAACAACGAAAGACCCGATATCTCGGGCCTTTCGTATATGAATTCAGACTTGTTTTCATACCTGATAATCCAGATCCTCATGGATTCTCCTCAAACGGAACGCTGTGATGCAGGACAGGCAGCCAAACAGGATAAGACCTACGCCGGCCAGTACGATTACCGTATCGACTCCGGCACCGAAAGGATTGATGAGTACCAGAATGGAGAGAATCAGCAGAAGCACTCCTCCAAATATGGTCATACCGCTCCCCTGCAGCCTGAAGTTCTCCATATCACCGCCTAAGGCGATAAGCATGAAACTATGGTACATCATCCATATACCCATCATTATCGGCAATATGATCAGTGTCACTCCCGGATATACGCAGAGGAAGATACCGAGTATCAGATCCAGCACTCCGCCGACAATCACATATCCCTTCATAGCAATGTAGTTCTTGCTGGTAGAGGCAATGATGAGCTGAACGGCACCTATCACAAGGATCAGCACGCCAAAAAGGATGCTCAGGGCGACGTAGCTCTGAAGAGGAAATACAAAAACAGCTATGCCGGCAGCTATGCACAGAATGCCGGCAACAAGCATCAGCCACCAATGTTTGATAACCCGGCTGGCTTTCTTCAAAAGGTTTTCAAAATGACGTTTCATGATACTAATAATTAATTTCGACGTCATCTTGTCAACTATCGTGCTAAATGAATTTCGGTCATCCTGACATTCTGGCTGATGTATCCTTGACAAGGCTGCACAAAAAAAGGAGGACAACCACTGGTCATCCTCCTTTGTATTTATGTACTGCGGATTAGTCGTTGAGAGTATAGTACTCGCAATCCTTACCGCAACGTGTCTCTACCACTACTGATACCTTAGCCTCGCGAGCGAGCCATCCGAGAGCAGCGTAGAACTCTGCACTTGCAAGACCAGTCTCCTTCTTGAGCTTGGTCTCAGTCATCTTACCATTTGCATTGAGCGCATTCCATACAAGGCCTGCGTTGTTTCCGATGTTGTTGATTTCCATAATAAATAATCTTTTTTAACACTAATCTAACTTGCTCATTTTGAGCGCTGCAAAGATAGTCAAATTTTCATAAACAGCAAATATGCTTACGATTTATAACTTCAGTTCAATGGAAAAAGGGGTTCAAAATTCAAAACAGTTTTATAACTTTGCATGATACGTGATTGAAATCCTTACTCAGATGAAAAGATTTTTTACTGCATTTCTATGCATCTCAATGCTGCTGAGCAGCATTTCCTCATATGCATGGGGACCGAAGGGACATGACGTCGTAGCTGCAATCGCTGAGCAGCACCTTACAAAAAAGGCACGCAAAGCTCTGAACGAACTCCTTGACGGCAAATCCATCGTATATTACTCATCATGGATGGACAACATCCAGAACTCACCATACTGGGAAAACGGATACAACAAGACCAAGACATGGCACTACGCAAATGTAGACAAGGGTCTTACGTATCAGACGATGAAGAAGAACGAGAACGGAGACGTAGTGACCGGCCTTGAATTCCTGACAAAGGAACTGACTGAGAATTACGATAATCTTACTGACAGCATGAGGGTTGATTACGTTAAGATGATCGTGCATATGGTCGGAGACCTGCACTGCCCGATGCATGCCGGCCGCCTTTCCGACCTTGGAGGTAACAGAATGAAAGTAAAATGGTTCGGACAGAACACCAACCTCCACTCGGTATGGGACAGCAAGATGATCGATTCTGCCCGTAAATGGAGCTATACAGAATGGGTGGAGCACCTTGACCGCACCAGTCCTAAGTACAGGAAGGGCATAATGAGAGGCACTTACGAAGAATGGTTCACAGAAACAGTGGACGGTGCCGCTTCAATTTACAATTATGTAGAGAGCCTCGATTCGGAAAATCCTAATCTCTCCTATCAGTTTGTATATGACTTTTCTCCACTGCTGGAGGACAGGCTTCTGGTCGGAGGCCTCAGATTGGCCTACGTATTGAATACGATTTTCGGATAAAAATCATATATTTGCATTCCGGTTTATCCGGAGCAAATGCGGGTGTAGCTCAGTGGTAGAGCATCGGCTTCCCAAGCCGAGGGCCGCGGGTTCGACCCCCGTCACCCGCTCAAGTCTATGGAAAGAAATTCCCTTGAAAAATACATTTACGAGGAAATCGTGCCTCGTTATGCGGCTTTTGATGCAGCGCATAAGGAAGATCATGTCCTTACAGTCATTGATCAGGCAATGAAGATACTTGAGGGTCAGTCCGAGTGGCTGATGAAAAATCCTGACGCAGAAGCAATATGGCATGATATGCCCGACAGATTCCTGCTTCTGACTGCAGCCGCATGTCATGATCTTGGGCTCATCAACGGAAGAGAAAGGCATCATCTGGATTCGGGAGAAATCATCCGCGACGATGCGCGTCTGCGCGAATGGTTCAATGAAGAAGAGATTGAAATCATAGCCCAGGCCGCAGAAGACCATAGAGCATCAGGAAAAGGTACCCCTCGCAGCATTTATGGAATGATAGTAGCCGAGGCCGACAGGGTCATAAACGGTGAGACGATAATAATCCGCACGCTGCAATATGGGCAGAAACACTATCCTGAACTCGACAGGAACGGCCATATCGCAAGAGCTGTCGAACACCTTCAGGAAAAATATGGCCGCGGAGGATATCTGAAGCTCTGGGTGCCATGGAGCGACAACGCTGCTCGCCTTGCCACCCTGCAAGACCTCATCGCTGACCTTCCCGCCCTAGAGAAGGAAGTCGCCCGGATCGCTCAAGCCATGGAGAAATAAAGGTCAGGTAGAAATAACAAGGTGTAAGAATTTTTAGCGAAGCGATAGTAAGTCCCTTTCCCGAGGAAAGGGATTTAGGGATAGGGTAACGTTGACATATTTTTCATATTTCTAACAAGCCCCGGAAAGCGCCCAAGAGAAATAAAGGTCAAGTAGAAATAATAAGGTATAAAAATATGAAGAAAATATACTTCGCCGGATCAATCCGTGGCGGCAGGGTCGATGCAGACCTATACAGACGAATGATCGAGTACATACAGAAGACCTGCATAGTGCTGACCGAGCATGTCGGAAGCCCGCACCTCAACCTCATGGAGCAGGGCAAACGCGACCAGGACATCTACAACCAGGACACAGCCTGGCTGCGCGAAAGCGACATCCTCATCGGAGAATGCACCTGCCCGTCACTCGGCGTCGGATATGAACTGGCCTACGCTGAAAGCCACGGCATCCCCTGCCACATCTTCTACGACCGCACCAAGACACAGCTCTCAGCCATGCTCACAGGAGACCCGTACTTCCATATCCACCCCTACGAAACCGAAGAGGAAATCTACAGCGTTCTGGATGAGGTGCTCAGGTAGACTCAGTCCACATCTTCTGAGAAAAAGTCACAATTGTCTTCTATGTATGTAAATCTTCCCAATGGAGCAGATTATTAAGCAGTATGTCAGGAAGATTGATACGATGAAGGTAATCTTCCACCTCCCACCTAAGACCTTTTATCAAACGTACACACTCCTGACTATTGTTAGTACTGCAGTTCCCCCAATAAAACTCCAACGAATATTTA
Source organism: Candidatus Cryptobacteroides sp. (assembly GCA_045539015.1). Taxonomy (GTDB): domain Bacteria; phylum Bacteroidota; class Bacteroidia; order Bacteroidales; family UBA932; genus Cryptobacteroides. The sequence continues at coordinate 3,278 of JAZQEN010000085.1, read as the reverse complement.
TTGGATATCTCGTCAGTATGCCAATACAGATACACTTCACGGGACTGATTATCCCCTGCAGTATATATTAATTTGGGATAACACGATGACTGGAGATAATTGCGTCGAAACTTCTTCACCATATACTGCAGACCTGCAAAGACCTCAGCTTGATCTGCATACAAATCATACTTTCTAATATTCATCATGAGTAGGGGAAAATAAGATTAGAGGCCATAAATTCATATGCCATTATTACCTCATCCAACATCTTTGAAAGTTCAACTTCAGACAGCGGTTCTTCATAATCAATCAGCCAGACTTTAGCCACAAAACCAACTCCGGAGCACACTTCCCTCGCTACAAAACCACCATACATATTGTTGAGTGAGTCACACAAAGGCTCCAACAAAGGTGTAAAAGAATCAAATGGGATAACAAACTCAGCCCCAAGGCACACTTCTCCTGCGCCGAGATTTGTTGGCAAAAACATATCAACTATTTTATGGGAGAAAAAATAAAAACCGCTGGTCTGACTATAGCGGGGCTCGATTCCCATCTTATCCATAGCTTCTAACACACGCTGAATGGTTTCATTTGAGTCTTTTATATATTCCATATCCGATATATATGACGTTCTATATTTATGGATATATATCGGATAAAAAATCATCAGATATCAGCTAAAAATATTTCCATTCTACAATTCTTGCCTCATGTACTTCTGGAAGAACAATCTTCCTTAGCATGGCATATATTACCGATTCCGGTACAGAATACTCACGATTTGCGTTTCGCTTCAGTTGAGTCTCCATATCCGTTTCCAGATACACTATGCGGACTGACGCTCCGTATGACTCAAAGAGTTCAATCAGCTGACGACGTATATCAACTGTTATACAGGTTGCATTCCACACAAACGGCTGATGCTTTCTAAGGTAGACTTTTGCCTCCGCCTTGCCGATACACGCGACCTCACTTTGGTTGCCTTCCGGGGATACCTTATACCTGCGTCTGATGTCATCCAATGACACTACCGGCATGTCTTTGCAGTTATGCTCTATCCAATAATCCTTGCCAGCACCAGGGAGACCGCACATCATCACCACCTCTCCCCAAGTCTCATCATACAGTTCCTGCTGCGGCCAGACATCACTGCCGGAGAAATAAGCCCGGCGGGTGTAATCAGAAGCGAATTTGACAGGCCCCTCATAACACTCATGCTCTTTTGCCAGTTCAGCAAACAGATCCACTTGAGCAACAAAATCCGCCTTATCCTCACATTCACGCCCAAGAGCATCTGCTTTTGACAACAAGTGTAGCATCTTCAGGCTGAAGTCATGAACAAGTTCAGCCGATGCTGCAATGCTTATCATCTTATGCTCATTTCCCTCCTTCTCTAAAGCATGTGGTGGAAAAGAGTGATGCTTGATCAACAGTACTATCGCTTCTCTCATAGCCTGAAACTCCGAGGCCCCACACATTCCGCATTCTTTCCAAAGAAAGTATCTAGCCTGCAGCGCCCCCTTGGTCGAGTGACTTGGTGAGACCCATTCCTGACCTTCCTGGCGGGTTGTCAACGGCTTGCCCACATCATGAAGCAATGCTGCCAGGAAGAGTATCTGACGCTGGAGCGAAGGCAATTCTCGATATTCCTGCATCGTGACCAAAGCCTCACATACCATCCTCGTATGAGTCCAGACATCTCCTTCGGCATGCCAGCGGGGCGACTGAGGCGTACGACGCATCGCATCTACATGTCCCTTCAACTCAGATGTCTCAATCAATCCCCAATCGATATCCCATAATGGAGCATCGGGCACAAGCTTCAATATGTCATCAACTCGACTCATTTTCATTCCGGTCTATATTCGGGTTCAAAGAGTTTTGCAATTTCAGCAGTTATTCCATTCGGCACTATCGGTCTGTCAAGCCAATGCGATTCAGACACCTCTATCGACTGCAGGAAATCTACACGAACATATTTCATCCTATCCACCACCTGCCCGTCTTCCTCCACTTTTATATAGATACCCTCCATTAATCTTGACTGAGAAGTTTCCCTGAGCACACGCTCTGCATCAAGGTCCATCGCTTCTGCCTTCTGACGCAGATCATCCAAGTGGTTCTCGGAAATATATCTTGACTTCCCAAGGTACTCAAGCACTTCGTCCATTGTGGAGAACTCTCCGGAGGCCAATACCGGCACAGAGCATACCGGCAATCCCTTTATCAGTTCGTGACGCGACGGAGTATCCAGAAAGCACCCTCTTTCCTTATCAAAGATGTCGAACTCCATGAAGTAGTGCGGCAATCTATCATAGTATATCGCATGCTTGGCATACATCCATTCGCCATACATTATATATCTGCAGCCAAGTACCTCATAGAAGGCAGCTGCATGTACCGCTGCCCACTGCTTCATCAGGTCGTAATGCTTTTCCCGAGGGCCTCCTGTCAGAAAATGGCCGCGGCTCTGAAGCAACAACTTTCCGTCTTCACTGAAACTGATGGCCGAATTGGCTCCGTCAATCTTCTCCTCAAGCACCAGATGACGTCCAGCGACAGCCTTGAACTGTATCTGGCTCAAGTCCTCGTCACCCGGCTGCAGACGCGACCTCTGAATATGAGGGGTACGCGGATATTTCTTAATCACATCTTCCATAACCTTATTGTACCGCTATCATGAACCAATGGTTCAAGACACTGTCAAACTTTACTTTTGAACATCCCGCTTTCAGGAACATATCGGTCAACATTTCCTTCGTGAACAGATGGATATGCTCGGGATTGTCATCCGGCTTTGAAGGTACCGTCACAATAATGAACCGCCTTGCCATGCGTACCGCATTCGCAACAGCCTTCTCCACATCAGGGATATGCTCCAGTACTTCCAGCAAAGTCACGGCATCAAAGGACGCCTCCGGTGCATCCCATTCACAGAGATTCCGTTCCAAAGCATGAAGATTTCTCACGCCACCTATCTCGACACTATGCAGAAGTTCCACCCTGTGGGGCAGGATATCAATCGATGTGATCTCCAGTTCAGGAAATCTCGTCAGCAGAGGAAAGAGGAACGCACCTCTTCCGCTTCCAACATCCAGAAGCGAACTCACTTGTCCTGACGCCACCATGCCCTGCAGGAAGCCCAGCACCAGCTGCACCCTCGGCAGCTCATTCTTTTCCTTGAAGTAATGCATCTTCAGTTCGTTCTCCTTACCTAGAACGACAAGTTCATCCTGATAGTCTTCAGTCAGTTCTTCCAGGGAAGTCGTTATCAACTCCTCTGGAAGGGAGAC
>JAZQEN010000084.1:0-39920 GCA_045539015.1 Candidatus Cryptobacteroides sp. | reverse complement strand
AGGGATGATGTTCTCGAGGATACCGCGGCCACCTCTCCAGTCCTTGCGTGAAGGACCGTCAACAGTCTTCTGAGTAGCTGTTGCAGCGTGAACTGTAGTCATGAGACCCTTAACGATACCGAACTTGTCGTTGAGCACCTTAGCGATAGGAGCAAGACAGTTAGTTGTGCAAGATGCGTTAGAGATGATGTCCTGACCAGCATAAGTCTCGTGGTTAACACCGTATACGAACATTGGAGTAGCGTCCTTTGAAGGTGCAGACATGATAACCTTCTTTGCACCAGCCTGGATGTGCTTGCGAGCCTTCTCATCCTCAAGGAAGAGACCAGTTGACTCAACAACAACCTCAGCACCTACCTCGTTCCACTTGAGGTTTGCAGGATCCATCTCTGCAGTGAGGCGGATCTTGTTACCGTTTACTACGAGAGCACCGTCCTCAACAGCAACTTCACCCTTGAACTGACCGTGAACTGAGTCATACTTAAGCATGTAAGCAAGATACTCTGGCTCGAGAAGGTCGTTGATACCTACTACCTGAATGTCGTTTGAGAAGTTCTCAACAGCTGCACGGAAAACCATGCGGCCGATACGGCCGAAACCGTTAATACCAATTTTAATCATCGTTTCTAAATGTTTATATGAAAGTTATACTTTAAAACAATTCAATGCATATGTAGAGTACACCTCTACAAAATCGGCTGCAAATTTAGAAAAATTTATGAATATAATAACTATATTTGTCAGAAAATTAACAGATAAAACATGCGTATTCTCATTACCAATGACGACGGCTATCAGGCCAAGGGAATCAAGGTCCTCGCGGAGATCATGAAACAGTTCGGAGAAGTGACCGTAATCGCACCAAAACACCATCAGTCAGGCATGTCAATGGCCGTTTCCCTCGGATTCAAACAGATTGCACACAAGGATTTAGGAGAAGGATGGCATTATGTTGACGCTACTCCTGCAAGTTGTGTCAAGTTCGGGCTCAACACTATGTTTCTTGACAATTTTCCTGATGTAGTCGTATCTGGAATCAATCACGGATCGAATGCCGCGACTGCATCATGCTACTCCGGCACTCTGGGAGCAGCCATGGAAGGCGCCCTCAACGGGATTCCTGCAATCGGAGTATCTCTGGACACACTGCATCCTGATGCCGACTTCGAATGCGTATCGGAATATTTCGGAGATATCTTCAGGAAGCTCATGGAGAACTGGCCGGTCAAGCATGGGGTATATTACAATGTCAACTTTCCGAACCTGCCTGCCGCTGAAATCAAAGGTATCCGCACTGGTGTACAGGGTATGGGACGGTGGATACGCGAATTCAAGGAGTGGGATCTCCAGCATTATGCGAAATACGGTATAACCCCAGAACTTCTCGGTCAGAGTTCAAATCCTGTGTTGGAAGAAGGCGAAGACCTTTATATGATGGTAGGAGAGTTCGTGGACGATCCACGTAACGCTCACAATGCCGACCACAGGCTTGTAGCAGACGGCTACATCTCAGTCGTAGCCCACAACATAGACTGCACCGACTACCAGGAAACCGACCGACTTAAAAGCATCTTCTTTTAGATGATCAATTGCACCGTCCGACAGCATTTCGACTGATTTTATGTAGGACGGTACTGAATACGCAGCAATATGCCATATTTTTGATACCGTCCGGCATCATTTCGGCTGATTTTATGTGGGACGGTACTGAATACGCAGCGATATGATATGTTTTGGATACCGTCCGACATCATTTCGGATGATTTCATGTAGGACGGTACTGAATACGGAGCGATATGATATGTTTTGGATACCGTCCGGCAGCATTTCGGCTGATTTTATGTGGGACGGTCAACAGATTTACGGCACCACATCACCATAAGCAACAGAACAAACAACTTACGACATAGCAAACAGCGACAGAAAATATGAAATACTACATAATAGCCGGCGAAGCCTCCGGCGACCTCCACGGCTCCAATCTCATGAAAGGCATTTATGCCGAAGACCCTCAGGCGGACATCCGCTTCTGGGGCGGCGACTTGATGCTTGGCGTCTGGGAAGCCTTTCAGGGCAACCCCTCCCACTACGTGGGCCCCTCCTCCTGCGGCCAGGGGGTTAGAACGGCCCTGAAAGACTTCCCAGACGCCAAGCATCCAGCACTCGTGCGTCACTACAAGGAAGGAGCAGTGATGGGTTTTGTAGAGGTACTGGCTAAAGCAGGGAAACTGATGAAGAACGTGAAGTTCTGCAAACAGGACATCCTCGACTGGAACCCTGATGTTGTTATTCTCATAGACTACCCAGGTTTCAATTTCAAGATAGCCGAATTTGCACACAAGGCAGGCTTCAAGGTATTCTACTACATTGCCCCGAAGGTATGGGCATCCCGCGAAGGCCGTATCAGGAAACTCAGGAAGTACGTTGACAAGCTCTTCATCGTATTCCCGTTCGAGAAACCATATTTCGACTCCAAAGGTATCGAATATATATATAAAGGCAACCCGTTGGTCGATGCTGTAGACGGTTCTCCGGCCATGAGCATGAGCCGTTCTGAATTCCTTACAGAAAACGGTCTGGAAGACGGCCCGTTCATCGCCATGCTGGCCGGATCGCGAAAGGGAGAGATCAGCACCATGATGCCGGTTCTCACCGAATTTGCAGCAAAGATGCATAACATCCCACAATATAAGGACCACCAGTTCATTATAGCAGGAGCTCCTGCCCGCACGATGGCTGATTATGAAAAATGGCTGACGCCTGAGAACAGCAGCTATGTAAAGATACTGTTCGGAAAGACCCAGCCAATCATCAGGCACGCAGAAGCTGCAGTCGTGAACTCCGGTACAGCATCACTTGAAACTGCCCTCTTCGGCACCCCTCAGGTTGTCGGCTACATAACCAACCCTGTGACCTACTGGATCGCCAGAAAGATAGTCAAGATCCGCTACATCAGCCTCGGAAACCTCATTGTAGACCGTCTGGCATTCAAGGAATTCATCCAGAACGACTGCAACGCAGACGCCCTCGTGACTGAAATCCGTGACCTGATCGAAAACCAGGACCGCCGCTCAGCAATGCTATCCGAATATGCTGACATCCGCACCCTCCTCGGCGGCACCGGAGCATCCGCCGCCGTCGCCAAGGCCATGATCAAAGAACTGCACAGCTAGTCACTATGAACACGTAACACCTTATCAATCAGTAAGTTAACTATCAACACGGTGGGTCATTTTGACCCACCGTGTTGATAGTTATATCATTGACCTTCAGGGCATTACATGTCCATAATCACAATACTACGAGATCAGGACTATGATCACGACAATGACTATGAATATTAATAGCCACTCCCACAATGGATTATCGGAGTCACTTCTCCTTGACCACTCACTCAACGCTTCCCAATCGTTCAAATCAAAATTATCTTCCATAATTGTCAAAACATTTAAAACATGCCAATTTGCTGATCAGAACCCGTTATAGCACCAATACAGCCATATTGGCGACAATATCAAAAGGACGATCAGTATAAAATGGACTATGCTCCACAGGCACGAGTCTACCTCACGATAGGACATATAAATTACTGTAGCCAAAAGAACTAATAAGGCAATCTCCGGCCAATGATCAGTTCATGTAACAGGTGCAGGTTTATCACTAACCGCCCTTACTGAGAAAAAATCACACCGGTCGCAGACAATACTATCCTTTGAATCCATATCGAAACTATCATTGCCTATCAGACAGGATATCATACGCCTTGAATCCTTATCCCGGCTGGCAGTCATATAATAGCTGCAGTGATCGAACTGCCCTTCTGCATCAAGAAAGATCTGAGCACCGTTCGGGCCGGTGACGACCGCACCCCATGAGCCTTTATACTCAATGAATTCCCAGGTGCATCTATCAAGCAATTCCTGAAACTCTGCAGCAGTAGGAGTTCTTCCTACTCCTCCTGTCGCTATATACGCCGCATCATCCAGAGTATCCAAAACATCCTTATTGTCAACTACTCCCAGCTCAGGATCGGAATTATATCTGATCAACCTGGCCGGGTTTCCATAAGGATCCCCTCCTGCAAACAAGTCATATCCATGCCACAGATCATCATTATCCGGAGACATCTCGGCATCATCAGCCGGCCTTACCTCTCCCCATGAAAACTTGAAGCCGGATTCTTCGGGCGAAGATGCCCCGAGATTAAATGCAGCCCACTTTACACTCAGTCCCAGATCTACATATCCAGACTGCGCAATATTATACTTACGGGTTACCACATATTCTTCTGTGGCATTCTGGGCAAGAGCCGGAGCAGCCATAGCTACAAGAAACAGGGCAACAAATGGAAACACATACGTCTTCATAATTGTAGTCTTTTGATTGTTGATCGATTATTCTGAAGCTGTCATATTCAAATGAGGCGTCAGACTGGTTGTCGCAACGGAAGTCGGGACAGAAGCAGGAATCGGAAGCGCTACCATTTCACGGGCCATTATCTGTTCCATAAGACAGATGATCTCTGACTTGGTAAAGGCATGATCCTTATTATCAGCTATTTCCAGCAGCATGTCGTATCGGGCTTTCTCCAATGCATACTGTCTTTTCTGATCGGCACTGGGATCAGAACGGTATGCTGCCAACCAATCATACATATGACATTTTGCCGATGCGACAAGAGTATTTATCATCACATTACGTGACATTTCCTTATACTTTTCGGACAGTTCGGGCATCTGTAGAATCTGTTGTAATTCAGGGTAAGTAAGCCATTCTTCCTTACTGATGTCAAGTTTATCAGCCCACGGGGACCTGGCAATAACATGAGCCAGACTTGGATAGATCTGTATATCATATCGGTTTCTGAGCTGTTGCTGGACCTGCAAATGAATAGGATTATCCGGCACTTTCACACCGGTTGCAACCTTATAAGTCACCATACCTATATTTGCTTTACCAACTAATTTCCTTATCAGCTGGCAGTGCCCTGATTGTGGAATGAAAAACAGGAAAATCGAGACTGACATAATGGTCAGAATTCGGGGAATGGGTCTTGGTCTGTTCATGATAGGATGGTTTAAAATGTAACTGAAAACACCACTGCATCAGGAAAAAATTTCCGGATGCCGAGACAAATATAATGTCCCGACATCCGGATTCCAAGTCTTATAAGCCTTTGTATTTTTTACGCTGCAAAAGATGTTAGATTACACATACCCGCCCCATCCAGCGTAAATTTTACAATCCCCATTCTACGCATCTCCAGGGGCATTTTCAGATTTCACAGCATCATATGCCGCTAATGCAATAAGATCTCGGATCTCCAGTTTCCGACCGGCGAAAGCGCAGCTTTTCTTGTCCATGAACGACTTGAAATCCACCTTTTCCGAGCCCGGTCTTGCTATTGCAAAACTACTGTCCTTGAACCTTGTCTTCAATTCTTCTGTAGTCTTGAAATAATCCGGATCGCACATCTCCAGAAACCTGATCTTCGGCGACAACGGAGCAAGCATGAGGAAAAGTCCCCTACCTTTTCTGATTCCCCACTCCCTGATGATCGAATATCCGAAAGGATGGGTATCTATACAGAAGTCATAAAGTTTCATCAAAGGCTCCTGAAGCATAGCCTTTATCTGAGTCTCATACTCACGCAATTTCTCTTCATATCTGCTGCTTTCATCACTATTTGGTCTTTTAGGTCTTCTCGGTCTCAGATCATCTGCAGCACACTTAATCGCCTCAATCTGATTCATGATATTCTGTAAATCGGAAAGCTCCTGTTTATGCTCCTTGAAGACATCGATATCTTCCTGCAGCTTTCTATAGTCACCTGAGATATGTTTCAACTCTTTTGCAAGGTTCCTCACGTATGAACCATGAAACTCCGCCTCGACCCACTTATAGAACGAATCAAGCGACCTGGCATACCTGAGCTTCGTACAATATCGTATGCAAACCACTATACACCAGAGTATTATAGCCAATGCAACAACCAGCAATACAGTATAAACGATCATTCCCCAAGGATAATTCCAGGCCAATACATTCTTCTGGAAGAAGGACGGCTCGTGCACAGGGATGTTTTTGACTCTGCCATCCGCAGAAATAACATCCAATCCTCTCGAACCTCCGGCCACCACGTAATACGTAGCATTTATCGCTGTGTGTATCGTATGCGTAGTGAAATATCTGGACTCGACCCATTCTGATTCATCCTTCTCCTGAAAGATCATAAGACCCTTACACCACTCATTATATGAACTGAATGCAAGAAATGATGTATCCGTAAGCGGAACTATATCTGTAAAATGCTCATAAGATGGATCGGAAAACGCCACATCCGATATGTTATCAGTCATTGCCCTGAGCACTATGACCGCCTCATCCTTCAGGGCAAATACAGCATGGCCAACGCCAGCGATAGACTTCACATTGGCACGCTCCAACCCCGGAATTCGTTTAAAGATCTCAGAATCAGGATGAAAACTGTAAGACCCGTTATGCATGGTCGTCACAAGAAGACTGTCCCCATACAGAGAAGCCACCTTTGGATAATACTCATCGCTGATCACTGATCGGTTCATGGTGGAATCCTTTTCGAATTCCTTGCAGAAACGCCATCCGGGCAATGCATCATAAGCACGGATTTTATCAACCTGACCCTGATACAGGATATTATCATCAATCAGATGCCACAGGACCTTGCTTCTGTTCAGATCATTCAGGTCAGAAAGTATCCCCTGATGGGTCAGACGTTGCCCAGACAGCTCATAATATGTCCCATCGACAGTGACAAGAAGATTTCCGGAATTACCACCGATCAGCCTGACATCTGAAGACTCCTTGAAAGAACGAATATACTCGACATCATCATTTCCCGGCTCAAACTCATAAAGGTCATTGCCATGTGTCATCAGATAAACAGTATCATGGCCTGAGCTGCATAACTGCATAACAGTACTGCTGCCGGTATTTTGGCCATATAACGGAATCCTATACAGACAGCAGTCACCTGGTGCAAAGTAAAGATACCCGTCCTTGATCAGGACAAAGGCACGGCAACTTACATTCTTATCCAAGGATTTCAGCTCTGGAAGGTTGACTGTTGCGACATGGCTTCCATCAGTCGACTTAACTATCTCCAGGGCAGAATGAGACAATGCATATATATATTCTCCATCGCATGCAAAATCCAATGCCGGTACCTCTAAAGAGGCCAAATGGCTGCCGGATTTGAAAAGTTTTCCGTCACGGGCTAGGGACAGATTGCCATGCGATGCGTATAATGGTCTGGAAATCAGACATTCCGGAGCATCATCTGACTTAAGCGAATATAATCCTGCTTCACCGGCACAGACAAATTCATCATCCGAAGCAGCTTCAATCGTATAGAACCTGCCTGATACTACATCATTGTCATCCGAGCCAGCAGCCACATCCATCCTTGTTCCATACTCTGAAGGCGTTGTCCAATGATAGACTCCGTTAGATGTGGCAGCATAGACGTTCACCCCGTCGAAGATCAAAGAATAGGCGCTATAGTTTTCACCCTTTGCTGCATTGATTTCATATATGGAGACGCTACCGTCACTATTGACATGGTTTATTCCTCCATTCTGCACGGAGTAAAGAAAGGAACCGTCTGCGCAAGGAATAATCTGATATACCGATCTGCGTACACTATCCTTATATAGGGATCTGAAGGACCCGTCGGACAGGTTGAAGGATACGATATCACCACGCGATGTTCCCAGAAGAAGGGAATCTCCTGCATCAACAACAGCAGTTACAGGAGAAACATAAGGGTACTTCTCTCCATCAGTTTCATGAAAAGCCAGTTCCGTGCGCGACGAACATCCGCATAACATCAGACAGGACAGCAATGAAAGGAATATCTTTTTCATAGCTTATGATTGTTTTTATGGAAATATCAATAGTTCCGTTCGCCAAAAATCATGGAGCCTATGCGGACCATTGTCGAGCCCATTTCAACGGCAAGAGGATAGTCCCCTGACATGCCCATGGAAATATCTGTGCAGGCCGCATCAAGATTGGGGCTTTTCCCAATGCTCTCGAGCAGGATCCGATGCATATCTTTAAGCCTCTGAAAATCAGACCGTACCACATCGAGGTCATCTGTAAATGATGCCATTCCCATAACACCATCTATGTGTATGTGTTCATACCGGGTTTCAGCTGATAGGATCTGCACAAGCTCTTCCTCAGAAAGGCCCTGCTTGGTTTCTTCTCCAGAGATGAAGCACTCAAGGAGGACACGGATGACCTTTCCATTCTGCTTTCCCCAGGCATTTACCGCCTCCAGCAACCTGATGGAGTCTACAGACTGAACAAGAGAGACGTATGGCAGGACCATCTTTAGCTTATTGGTCTGAAGATGGCCGATGAAATGCCATTCGATATCAGACATATAGCGTTGGTCTCCCCTCTCATTACGTATTTCCTCCAGTCTCCTCACCTTGGACAGCAGTTCCTGCGGACGGCTTTCGGCAAAGCACCTCTGACCTGCAGCATAGGCCTCCTCTATGGCTTCGAAAGGATGGAATTTAGAAACTGCCACCAACTTTACAGTTGCTGGCAGTTCTGATTTCAGTTTATTGATAACTGTCTTTATCATAAGGTTTACTTGCGACCATTCTGCTGTTTTCTCATCTGCTCCTGCATTCTCTGGGCCTCCTCAAGCCTCATCTGCCATTTAGACTTCTGCTTCGGTCTGCTTGCAGCGAGTGCCATGTCAGCCCTTACCTTTTCCTCTGTCACAACGAACTTACGGATGTACCATGTCATGATCATTGTGATGATATTTGAAAGAAGATAGTAGTAGCTGAGTGCACTTGAGAGATTGTTACAGATGAAGAACATCATTATAGGCATAAGGTAGAGGCTCATGAACTTCATACCCGGCATGCCATTGTCGGACATCTGTGCAGAACTGATCTTTGAATAGATGAACATCGACAATGCCATCAGAAGTGCAAAGAGAGAAATATGGTCTCCAAGGAGAGGAATTCTGCTTCCGAACTCCACGATCGAATCATATGCACTGAGGTCGTCTGCCCAAAGGAACTTCTGCTGACGCAGCTCGATCGATGCCGGGAAGAAGCGGAACATCGCGAAGAGGATAGGCATCTGCAGCAACATAGGCAGACATCCTCCCATCGGGCTGACTCCTGCTCTCTGGTATAGATTCATCATAGCCTGCTGTTTCTTCATGGCATCCTCCTGCTTAGGATACTTCTCATTAAGCTTGTCAATCTCCGGCTTGAGCACCTGCATCTTTGCAGTTGACTTGTATGACTTGATTGTAAGAGGAGATATAAGAAGCTTGATAAGCAGGGTAAGAAGAAGGATAACAATACCGTAATTGCTGATGAACTTACCAAGGAAGTCAAACACAGGGATGATCACCCAACGGTTGAACCATGCAACCATCCATCCTCCGAGAGGAATGATCTTCTCATACTTACGGTCGTAATTCTTAAGGGTACGGTAGTCATTCGGTCCGAAATAGAACTCACATGGAACTACAACATTTTCAGAGCCTGCCTCAAATGACGACTTGAGGTCAGCCTGACATACCATCAGATTGCCAGTAGTCCTATATTCGTCTTCGGAATAATAGTTTACAGTAAAGTCAGCTGATGTAAAATCCTGTGCCGGGGTCACAATAGCTGAGAAGAACTGCTGCTGGAAAGCAAACCAGTCAACTCTTGTAGATACTTTTTCGCTCTCATCCTTACCCTTTGCAATAGCCTCAGGTTTTTTCTCACCTGAGAAGTAGTAATCGAGCTTAGAGTACTGCTTTTCATTCTTATAACCCTTCTCAAGGCGTGGGATATAAAGTTTCCAGTCAGTCTCATAAGTAGCTGTCCTGCTGTCAATTATCTTATCAATCCCAATGAATGACATCTCGTTCTGAAGCATATAGCTTCCCTCATCGAGCCAATACTTCTGCTGGATATAACCGCCGTTGAACGGAAGCTTCATCACGACTACAGAGTCTGTTGTCTGCTCCTGATCGATGACAAAAGCGAAATCCTTTGTATTGAGTCTATCCTCATGATTTGACCTTGAATATACCCTATCAGAGATTTCAAGACTTACATTGTAATCGCTGGCTCCAGGTCTTACAAAATAAAGCGGCTTAGGCTCCTTCGGCTTTTCAGGGTTATAAGCGGTGTATTTCTTAAGGAGAACAGAATATGGCTGAGCTCCATGATTGGTAAACACGATATCTACCAGATCATTAGAAAGGGTATCGAACTGAGGAGCGAGCTTGGCATTAAGTCTGGCGTCGTTAAGAAGAGAGTCTGTATAGAACTCTAAATCATTCTGAACATTAACCACAGTTGCTGGTGCTGCTGTTTCTGTTGTACCATCCTCTATAGCGGCCTGCTGGGATGCAATCAGAGCATCCTCTGTCATATCAATCTGTCTCTCGACACGAGTTTCTGCCTCCTGCTCCATCCTCTGCTTAGCCTGTCGTGTCTGATACCACGAAAAACCGAACATGATGACGCCGATGGCCAGAAAGCCAATAATAGTATTCTTATTCATTATATTTATCCGTTAATTATTCCTGTTCCTCCTTTGCAGAAACTTCTCTGATCTGCTCAGCCAACTGTGCAAGTTCTGCCTTAGACTGGGCGATACGCTCCTGCATCTGCTTGATGAGCGGCTCAGAACTCTTTGACATTGAGAAGAATCCGATATTATTTTCATATGTGACGATATCCTGCTCCAAAGCATTGTACTTCTGGATCAGGCGTTCCTTTTCTGAAAGCTGCCTTCCGCCGCGACCTCTGCGCTGCTGACGTCCTGAAGGGAATTTTGCTACTGCATCCTTATATGCCTTGGCAACGTTGTCCTTCTCCTTGAATGGCACAAACCCGATCTCCTGCCATCTCTTCTGGAACTCATGGAGTGCCTCGAGATCAGAATCATCGCCCTTGAGTTCATATGCCTTGATTTCCTCTACAAGACGCTGTTTAGCCTTCAGATTGCCATAGTAATCATTCTCCGGCTTGGCATTCTTGTCCCTTTCTGCAAAGAACTCATCACAAGCTGCACGGAATCTCTTCCAGAGCACGTCGGACTTCTTGCGTGGAACTGCACCTATCTCCTTCCATTGTTTCTGAAGGGAGATGAACTGGTCAGTCGTCTTCTTCCAGTCAGTGCTTGTCTTCAAAGCCTCAGCTGCCTCGCAAAGAGCAATCTTCTTCTCGAGATTTGCATTTATGCTATCCTTATAGTCGGTATAGAACTCGCGCTTGCGGCCATAGAATGTGTCACATGCTGCACGGAAACGGTCATAGATCTTCTGATTCTCCTTCTTCGATGCAAAGCCGATGGTCTTCCATTCCTTCTGGAGTTCCTCGATCTCCTTAGAGAATGCGTTCCACTGATTTGAGTTGGCAACTTCGCGGGCAGCAATCTCCTCTACCTTCTCACAAAGCACTGTCTTCTTTGCCAGATTATCTGCATGCTGTTCCTTAAGTCCCTCAAAATGGGCCTGATACTTCTTGTTAATAACAGCAGTAGCTGCCTTGAAACGCTCCCAGATAACCTCTCTGAATTCCTTAGCGACAGGTCCATATTCCTTCCACTGCTCATGAAGTTTCTGCAGCTCACGGAAAGCCTCTATCACATTTTCATTTTCAGCAAGAGCCTCGGCAGTCTGACAGAACTCCTCTTTTGCCTCAAGATTCTTCTTGAAATCAAGGTCGCGGAGTTCGCGATTGATCTTCACCATATCATAGAACTGCTCTACATAGAGCTGATAGGTCTCGTTGATATTCCTGTAACTCTGCGCAGGAACAGGGCCGATCGCCCTCCATCTGTTCTGAATCTCACGGAACTCAGGGAATGTAGCATTGACATCCTCCTGTTTCTCGAGAAGTGCCTTAAGGTCGGCAATCACCGCCTCTTTCTGCTTGAGGTTATCCTCACGCTCCTTCTCAAGCTGCATATTATATTCTGCACGCTCTTTCTTATACTGATTGTACAACGTCTTGAATCCAGCCTCGATTGCTGTGAAAGGATTCTCAGTTGCCTCTTCAACTGGTGCATTCCCTTCAGACTCCTCTGACTCTGGTACCTCAGCAACAACCAATCCCGCATCTGCCTTTTCCTTCTGGAGTCTCTTGTAGAAAGCTGACTTGACTGCCTCAGCCTCCTTAGACATCTTCATCCTTTCCTCATTCTGCATAAGCTCTTCAAAAATCTTAACGAGCTCTGCAAGTGTCTTTTCTGAATAATTTACAGCCGGTTCTGTCATTTCAACAGCCTCAGCCACTACTACATCTGACGCGATTTCTACGTCAGGAATCATCTCTTCACTCATAATAATGGAGTTATTGGTTTATAATTTTTTACAAACCGCAAATATACCATTTTTTTAGTAAAACTCATATCAAAATGCTATTTTTGCAGTCTGAAACAACTAATTGAAATATTTGTCATGCGTATAGACATACTTACAGTAGTTCCGGAGCTTCTCGAAAGCCCTCTCAGCCACTCGATTGTAGGACGTGCAATAAAGAAAGGACTGGTAGAAATATACATCCATAATCTTCGCAAATACGGCAAAGGACCACGTCTGCAGGTAGACGACTACAGCTACGGCGGAGATGCCGGAATGGTACTGATGCTTGAGCCGGTATACAACATGATACAGGAACTCAAGGCAGAAAGAGAGTACGACGAAGTCATATACATGTCACCTGACGGAGAGATTCTGAACCAGAATATTGCCAACGAACTCTCCCTCAAGGGAAACATAATCATTTTATGTGGCCACTACAAAGGTATTGACCACAGAATCCGCGAGCACCTCATCACCCGCGAGATTTCATGCGGCGACTACGTTCTCAGCGGCGGAGAACTCCCGGCCGCCATACTCGCCGACTCGATCATCCGCCTTATCCCGGGAGCACTCTCAGATGAGACCTCGGCTCTTAGCGACAGTTTTCAGGACGGACTCCTCTCCCCTCCTGTCTACACAAGGCCGGCAGAATTCAACGGATGGAAGGTACCTGAAGTATTGCTGAGCGGAAACCCGAAACTGATCCGTGCATGGCAGGACGAGCAGGCCATAGAAAGAACAAAATTATTAAGACCAGGTCTTCTGGAAGACTGATTTTACAGAATTTATAAGAAAGAACTCCTGTTTTTATAATTTTTTCAAGACTTTTATTTGCAGATAATAATTTTTTACATACATTTGCATCTGACATAACGATTTTATGTCAATCAGACGTTTCTAACCACTAATAATTAATCATCCCCAAAAGGGAAATACACTACACTACTAACTAACCAAAAAAGCTCGCAGTGATGCGAGCTTTTTTACTTTTCCCAACCAACGGACATAGTCACATAATTACCTAATATTCAACAAGATAACACCCAATACGGTGGGGTGAAATTACCCACCGTATTGGGTGTTATCTTGTTGACGTTCAACGATTTATGTGACCAGGGATACTACCGGCTGTTCTGTTCATTCTTGAGACGCGCCAGTTCGGCTTTCAATTTTGCAATTTCATCATCTAATGAATCAGATTCCGCTTCAGGAATATTATGTTGATCTTCAGGATTGTCTGCAGATTCGAAAACAGCCTGTTGATTATCCTGTCCGCCGATTACCTCTGCTGCCGGAACTACCCGCTGATCCTCCGGTCTGTTTTCAGATTCCGGAACTGTGCCTGCTCTTCGCAGCAAGATGCCGGCAACGAGACAAGATCCAGAATACAGTCCAAGAACAAGGATATCCAATTCAGGAAAGACTCCAAATTCTGACAGGAACCTGCATACGTCATATATTGAAGAATTCGAATATGCAACCGACGGAGTAAACACCGCAAGACCAATGGCAATAAAAGCCCAGAAAATCATTGCTAAACCAACACGACGTTTCGCACGATATGACTTGAAAATGATAGCCAACAGCCCACCTAAGCTCAGATACAATCCGAGACTACCCCCAGTAATCAGATGACCTCCGTATATTATGCTCTCTCCGTCTGCATTCTTGACCCATTTACAGAAAAACAATATAATTGAAATCAACAATACTGCAAATGCGACCCAATCAATACCCCTGTTTCTGGATTGACTTTTAGAATCCTTTTCTGCAAAAACAAAAAACAACGCTGACATCGCAAAAACAGACAGTGCAGATATTACTGTATGACATATACTCCATCCGTTATGAATATAAGTCCAACTATTGATACGGATTCCCTTGATACGGATTCCCTCAGTGAAATCTATTATAGTATTTGCAAGAAATGGGGCAAAGAAATAAACAAGACACATGACAATAGCCATGAACAATACCAACCTGATCCTTTTATTACTCCAATATTGTATCAAAATCAAAACAGCACAAATAATCAGGAGCACGTAAAACAACACACCTGATATTCCTGACACACTGGATAAGTTTGTTATGACATGCAGATCTTCGAAAGATTCATGGTGAGACCAAAGAAAGTCGGATATCGACGAGAATACCGCCGATACATAATAAAGAATCAAGCCTGCAATGGACAAACCTAAAGCGACTTTAGTCCTGACTGTTCTGCATTCACGATTGAGTGCAACAGCCATATACACAATTGCTACGGTAATAAGAACATTAGCAACGTAAGACATCAAAGACATCCAAAACGATTCCACGAAAAGACTCTGCAACGCAGAGAAAGCTCCCATCAGCAGCACTAACCAGCCGGCATATTTAAGTTTGTTCATAATGGTAATTAGTTAAGTTTATGATAATTGAGTACTACAAATATCCCCCATCCACTTGAATTATGCAACTAATTAAGATGGAATTTTTATCTTTGCAGCCGGAAAAAATCAAAGCACTATGGAAGAGAACATACAGTACTACGATACCTATGAAGCAAATCTCCAGCAGGAGATACTTAAGATGTGCACTAGTCTGGGAATGCTCGACGGAGAGCTGCTGGCATCCGAGGACATCGACCAGAAATGGAAGGAATGGGCCCCGGAATACATTGCAGACGCCCTCCCGGAAGTCAACGCATACCCTGATTTTGCAATAGCATGTGCAGGCTATGCGGGAATGGCTGCGGCACACTGGTGGGACGCAGACTGGGGACGCCACCATGGTTCCGACTACAAGATTCTCCACGGTCCACGTGGATTCGATGACATGGATGAGAACATAGTACAGAACATCCTTGGCCTGTCGCTTGACTCAGTAGAGGCCAAGCAGATCATGAACATCCTTCTGTGCTGCGCCCAGAAGGCCGCCACATTCATCCAGCACGAGCAGATCGAACACCAGACAGTGAAGGCATTCCACATCTTCGCGCGCACAGTACGCGTGATGTACAAGACCGGAGCAGCCCTGGAACTCAAGCGTCTCGGCTACAAATTCCACAAGGTAGACCTTTCCCGCCAGCTTCCGTCGTAAGCCTTATGGTAGAAACAGGCGGCGCAAAATTCTGGCGCCAATCCCCTGGCGCACAACCAGCTGATACTCTGCGACTTACAAAAAGATCGTGCTCCCCAAAGACGGCACGAGCTTTTTATATGTTATTGATTAGCAGCGACTTAAGCGCCAGCAAACGGTAAAATCAGAACTGCCAGCTGAGTTTGATCATGAAGTTGAGCGGAGCCTGGGGGTAGACGCCGATGCCGTCTATGAGGGCGCCATCTTCTTCGACAATGTTCTTCCAGCACCAGCCGTCTGCGTAGTACATGTTGTTGAAGAGGTTGTTGATGTAGAACGATAGACGCAGTTTAGATTTCTCCACTCGCTGCGCTCGGTCAAAATGACAGGAATCAACGTCTCGGTCGAAATGACAGGAATCAACGTCCCGGTCAGAATGACAGGAATCAACGTCCCGGTCGGAATGACAGGTGTCACCCTGATCGTCAGAGAACGATCTCTTCCTGAGAGGAATGTCATAGCTCAATGCGAGGTTAGAGACAAAGTAGGCAGGAATCGAACGGCTGTCTGCCATGGTATTGTCCATATACTGTTTGCCGACATACTTTCCATCCAGAGACAACATAATGGTTTCCAACGAATTGGAAGCAATGCCACGCCAAGGAGAAAAAGACAGTCGCGCCATTCCTGTAATAGACGGAGACATGAGCATAGTTGTCGTACCATAGTTCATGGCAGTGGTCCTGCCGGTTGCAGACCAGTAGTCATATGTATCAACATGCTGGACAAACTCTGTATAATCCTTTATCTGATTGAGACTCAAAGTAAGATTAGCATCCGCACGGAGCCATGGAAGCGCCTGCCATGAAGCAGCAAGCTCGACTCCCCTGCGCCAAGAACGTGATACGTTCTCCTTGATAGCATATCCTACATTGGAAAGACGGCCGGTCTCAAGAAGCATGTCCCAGTACTCCATCAAATAGATATTTGCTGAAGCGGACACCTTTTCCGACACATAATTATATCCGAGTTCAATATCAAGCATCTTCTCCGGCTTCAATGTAACTCCCTCACTGTCAACACCTGCCTGCTGAGCTACCCATGCATTCTTTATATTCTCCTTGATGTCACTGCGACCAGGTTCACGATGGCCAAGGGCAGCAGAGACATAAGCCTTCTGATGCCGATCCCATTGGAAAGACAATCCCATACGAGGATTGAGGAACTGCCAGTCAGTGGAATAGTCCAAAGGAATCTGATCATCCTCGGGACCGGTCATATCCAGCCATACTCCCCTGTACTGAAGGTCTGCATATGCTGTCATCCATGCAAGCGGACTCCATTCCGCACGCACAAATGCATTCGCCTCCTGCTTGAGTCCGTTATTGAGATACCATTTGTGTGATGCATAATCATAATCTTCTCCCAGAACATCGCTCCACAGGACCTTGCCGATATGGTCTCCGTCATATCTTGATAGATTGATCCCGCCGGTAACAGAAAGCAGATCAGACACATAGCGGACGTCCGAATTCAAAACGAAGTAATGATTGTCCATGGCCTCGCGGACTATGAAATCGCCCTCCCTATCATCGGAAAAATTATACTTGCTGAAACTTTTTCCAGCCTTGTAGTTCTCATAATACCCGTCTCCTTTTGTCCAGTTGAAGGTCGTTGTCCAGACAAGCCGCTCTGCCAGCTGTCGTGTATAGTTCAGCTGCAGATGATGCTGCGTATAGTTGTCTGTATCGTTATCATAATAACGTACATTGCCATACTGATCATAATACTCACCGGCAGGATTATACCTTCTGTCCGCCTCATATTGAGCCAGATCTATTCCATGCCAGGTAATACCCGTATGCTGGTCACCGAACAGCCAGGTCAGACGCAACGAATTCCGCTCATTCATCCAACCCAGGACAGCCAGAGCAGACTGTACATCTGCATATGCATTCCTGATATACCCGTCAGTCAGCCCTCGTGAATATGCAAAATCAAAATACAGTCCGGACTTTGTCAACCCGGTACCCACGGAAGCTGCTGCAGTAAAGGTTCCATATGAACCGTAGCCCAGATCTACAGATGCATATGGGTCCTGCCCGACAGAAGCCGTACTCATATTGATGCTGGCTCCGAACGCACCCGGGCCTGAAGCAGACGTACCCAATCCTCGCTGCATCTGGACACTGGAAAGCATCCCCGACAAAGCCGGAATATTGACCCAGAACACCTCCTGCGATTCGGCATCATTCAATGTTATGCCGTTCAAGGTCACATTGATCTGCGAACCTTTTGAGCCACGCACAGTCATCTTCGAATACCCAAGCCCTGTGCCGCCTTCATTTACTGTCACTACGGACGGCTGAAGAGCCAAGGCCATCGGAAGTGAATTCATCGGATTGACCGCGCGAAGTTCTTCGCGCGAAACCATTGTGTAGGTTACCGGGGTAGACTCCCCCGCTCTGGAGGTCGAAACGACCGCACTGTCGAGTTTCTCGACAGTGCCTTCGGGCTCCGCACCTTGTGCGATGCCCGGGATCAGCGTCATGAACGCTGCAAAAAACAAAAAACCTCGCATAATGCTTACACATTTATGCAAGGGGCGTGTATACAAGATACACATGAGATTCTGCTTCCTACGCCGGCATTATCCGGATCAGGTTCCTGGGTATGATCTCAGCCCCGGTCATCCGGAGCACCCCTGCAATTATATAGATCCCCGATCAGGTCGGGGATGACGTTTCACAATTTCCCCGATCAGGTCGGGGGATGACATCATTTTCTTGTCAGTTTTATTTCGTACAGTTTCGGCCAGTTCTTACCTGTCAGGTAAATCTTTCCGGTCTTTTCATCATAGGCGATACCATTCAGCACATCTGTATCATATGTACGCAACTCATCGGGCAAAAGACCGGTACAATCTATAACTCCTTCAATGTAACCACTTGACGGATTGATAATTACAATCTCATCTGAAGTATACACATTAGCCCAGACCTTTCCGTCAATATACTCAAGTTCATTCAACCAGCGCACAGCTCTCGACCCCGCCTTGACCTGAAGTTTCCGGTTCAGCTTGAAGGACGGATCCATGAAATAAAGAAAGGCCGAGCCGTCAGATGCAATGAGCTCTGATCCATCAGTAGTCAATCCCCATCCTTCTCTGGGATAAGACCAGGCTGATTTGTACTCCAAGGTATTTGCATCATATATGAAGGCGACGTTGGACTCCCATGTAAGAATGTAGAGGTTATCCCCGAGCATGACAGATCCCTCCACAAAATACTTTTTGTCAAAATCCATCTTTGTAAGAACCTTTCCGTCACTCAGGTTTACCTTTCTGAATGAAGAACTGCCGTTCTGACCTGTACTTTCATACAACTGGCCGTCCCGGAAGAAAAGTCCCTGGGTATATGCGTTCACATCATGAGGATACTCCGCCACCACCTCTAAGCCATACTCCACAATCTCTGCCGGCCTTGCGGATACGGCAGCACCTCCCTTTTGGCCGGACTTGTCGGACTTGCCTGCATTTGCACATGACAACATGGCAAGTGAAAGCAACAGCAGCAGAAAAGTATTTCTCATGGTCTTCATCATCTCTCTTTTGGTTCACAAAAGTACGTAAAAAAACGTATTTGCAAAAATTATGACTACCTTTGCGGGCATGAACAGCTATTATCTCATCATAACAGGAATGGCCATCATGGCCGTCATAGTATTTATCGCCCTGTTCTTCTTCAAGGCCGGATATGGATATCTGTCATCATCCAACTGGGGTCCTAAGATCAGCAACAAGGCAGCATGGATACTGATGGAAGCTCCGTCATTCTGTTTCATGATGTATTACACGCTGCAGTTCGCAGCAGAGGGCGGAGCCACGAACGGCAATTCAGACCTCGTGCTCTATATAATGGGAGGACTTTTCCTGCTTCATTATTTCCAGCGTTCGTTCATCTTCCCTCTTATGATGAGAGGCAAAAGCAAAATGCCGATCGCAGTCATGCTGATGGGAATGACATTCAACACATTCAATGCATATGCGATAGGAGAATGGTTATATGACCCTGTCCTCAACGGAGGAATGTATACGACAGACTGGCTGTGGAGTCCTCAGTTCATCATCGGCTCCCTGATCTTCATTATAGGAATGGCCATCAACCTCCATTCTGACCATGTCATCCGCAATCTCCGCAAGCCTGGCGACACAAAGCACTATATTCCAAGAAAAGGCTTCTATAAATATGTAACCTCAGCAAATTACTTCGGAGAGTTCACGGAATGGATCGGATATGCCATTCTGACATGGTCTCCCGCAGGACTTCTTTTCGCCATCTGGACCTTCGCAAACCTCGGTCCTCGAGCAAGATCGCTGACAGCAAAATATGAAGCCGAGTTCGGAGAAGAGTATACGAAACTTAACAAGAAGCATATAATTCCATTTATATGGTAATCAGGATATGAGCGAATTATTTACACCATATAAGATCGGCCCGCTGGAGCTAAAGAACAGGACCATCAGATCAGCTGCATTCGAGGCCATGTGTCCAGGACAAAGACCTTCCAAAGAGCTTTTTGACTACCACACAGCTGTGGCGCGCGGAGGCATAGGAATGACTACCGTAGCATACGCTGCCGTATGTAAAAGCGGTCTTTCCTTCGAGAATCAGCTCTGGATGCGTGAGGAGATCGTCCCTGAGCTTAAGCAGCTTACAGACGCGATACATGCAGAAGGAGCAAAAGCCAGCATCCAGCTTGGACACTGCGGCAACATGTCGCACAGAAGCATATGCGGATGCATGCCATACGGAGCCAGCCGAGGATTCAACCTCTACTCCCCTACGTTCGTCCAGAAGATGAATCTCAAGCAGATCAATGAAGTAGCTGACGCATACGGACACGCAGTGGAGCTGGCAATAGAATCTGGCTTTGATGCTATTGAGATTCACGCTGGTCACGGATACCTTATATCACAGTTCCTCTCCCCATATACAAATCATCGCAAGGACGAATTCGGAGGCTGTCTTGAAAACAGGATGCGCTTCATGAAGATGTGCGTAGAAAAGGCTGTAGCTGCAGGTAAAGGCAAAGTTGCTCTCTTCGCAAAGCTCAACACTCGTGACGGATTCAAGGGAGGACAGGAGACAGACGAACTCATAGAAGTGGCCAAAGTTCTCAGGGACATGGGAATCGAGGCAATCGTACTCTCAGGAGGATTCGTAAGCCGTCACCCTCAATACGTGATGCGCGGACAGTTCCCGGTAAAGCCTATAGTGCACTACTTCCCATGGAGCAAATGGTGGCTGAAGCTGGGAGTTGGCCTGGCAGGAAAGCTCGTTGCCCCTACAGTACCGTTCAAGCCGCTCTTCTTTATGGAAGACGCTCTCAAGTTCCGTGAGGCAATGCCGGACTTCCCTTTCGTATATGTTGGAGGAGTCATTTCACGCGAAACAGCCGACGAAGCCATCAGCAAAGGCTTCCCGATGATTCAGATGGGACGTGCAGTGCTGGAAGACACAGACTTCGTAAACAAGATGAAGGCTGACGAAAAGCATTGCAGCGGATGCGAACACAGCAATTTCTGCATCGGCCGAATGTATTCAAGATCGATGCAGTGTCACAAGCGTTGTGAAGACATTACGCCAGGTCTTGAAAAGGCTGTTGCTAAGATCAACGCACAGAACGACAGAATGGAGCGCAAGCTCGGATATAAATAGTTCATTGAAATATAGGTAGAATGACTTGTCGCTGAAGCATGCTTCAGAGGAAAGTGCGGACTGGGCAGAGTATCCTGCTGTGGAAAGCACAGATGGGAGTAATCTTATGAATGCCGTAACAGAAAACAGACCGCCTGCAAGGGTAAGGGTGAAACCGCGAGGCAAGAGCTCACGACGTCGTATGGCGACATACGGCGGTGACGGCACCAGGACCAGCAAGACCATGTATACTGGAACACCCGCAAGGGCAAAAGGGCTACTCGTTCTATTCCAGGGGGTAGGTTGCGAAGATAAATGACAAGATAAAACAGAAACCGGCTTACTGTTCTACCTATTATTAATAAAGGGTTGACGATGCTTACCGTCAACCCTTTATCTTTATCTGCCTTTCTCTTAGTTCGCGTGAGCCTGCTGGGCAGGTTTCTGCGGCTGCGTAGGCTGGGTCTGTCCGCCTGTGATCTTGTTGAATTCAGCTTCAGTTATAGTGCGGCAGTTGCCATTGAATGTCGCACCTAACTCAACTGAAAGACGACGGATATGTAGATTTCCGTTGATTGTACAGCCCTCCTTGAGAGAAATCGTATCCTTTACATATACATTTCCCTCAACCTTTCCCCAAAGGTCGATATTGTCGCAGATGATATCACCCTTTATCTCAGCAGAATCACCTATAACCACACGTCCCTTCGAGTAAATCTTTCCCTCGAAAGTACCGTCGATGCGGATATCTGTAGGAGATGAGATCTCGCCCTTGATTACTGTGCCGGCTGAAATACGGCTGATTGAATTCACATTTACTACTGGTTCCATTCTTGCCATGATTCTATATCTTTTACTTATTATCAATTACATTATGCCTGCCTTCCGTGGCAGTTCTTGAACTTCTTGCCCGAACCGCATGGACAAGGATCGTTACGACCGACCTGCTTTTCCACATGAACAGGCATCTTGCTCTTAGGCTCACCGCTGTTTGTAACAAGATCGGTCCTGCTTGTATTCATCTGACTCACATCCGGTCTGCGTCGTGCAGGAACATCTGCAGGCTGCTCGCCACCGTCTCTGAGAGGAATGTTAGCACGCATGAGGAATGCGATCACCATACGGCTCAGATCAGCGAGCATGCTGTCAAAGAGGTTATAGCTTTCCAGTTTATATACAAGGATCGGATCCTTCTGCTCGTAAGCCGCATTCTGAGAAGACTGCTTGAGGTCGTCCATTTCCCTCAAGTGCGAAGTCCAGCACTCATCGATACGTGAAAGCACTACAGATCTGCATATAGCTCTCTTAAGCTCACGGCCCTCAGTAGCCACCACTTTCTTGATGTTTACAGTCACTCCCATTATGACCTTTCCATCAGAAACAGGTATTCTGATCATCGCATCATCCGGCATTGCCTCATTCTTCTCTACCAGGCTCTTGAATATAGGAAGCGTCCTCTGAACGATAAGATCCATCCTTCTGTCATAAAGAGCGTTGATCTCCTCCAGAATAACATCGGCCAACTCCTGATTATGTCCTCCTGTGTAAAGTGCCTCAAGTTTATCAGAACCAATCTTGACATAATTCAGGTCGAGGGAAATCCTCGCATTGACCATCTTGACGAAGTCTTCGTAGACAAGTTCATTCTTGACGCCAACATCAACCAAAGTCAATGCAATATCCTCCTTCATATCCTCAATATCAAGGTCGATCTTATCACCGAAGAGTGCATTTCTTCTCTTTGAATAGACAACCTCACGCTGAGTGTTCATGATATCGTCATACTCGATCAGTCTCTTACGCGATCCGAAGTTGATCTCCTCGATCTTCTTCTGAGCCTTTTCGATAGAGCCGCTGAGCATGTTTGCCTCAAGAGCCTCATCATCCTTCATTCCAAGTCTGTCAACGATTCCGGCAATTCTTTCAGAGCCGAAGAGTCGCATAAGCTTGTCCTCGAGAGAGACATAGAATACTGATGAACCTCTGTCACCCTGACGACCGGCACGTCCTCTGAGCTGACGGTCTACACGACGGCTGTCATGACGCTCTGTACCGATGATTGCAAGTCCACCTGCGGCCTCTACCTCTCTGGTCAGCTTGATATCGGTACCACGACCTGCCATATTGGTTGCAATGGTCACAGTACCTGCCTCTCCGGCATGTTTGACAACTTCTGCCTCACGTGCGTGCTGCTTTGCATTCAGTACCTGATGCTGTATGCCACGCAGACGGAGCATACGGCTGAGGAGCTCTGAAGTCTCGACATCAGTTGTACCGATAAGTACAGGACGTCCTTCATCACGCAGTTCAACAACCTTTGCTATAACAGCCTCATACTTAGCTTTTTTGGTCTTATATATCAGGTCGTTATTATCTTTTCTCTGAATAGGATTGTGGGGAGGGACAACCACCACATCAAGACCATAGATGGTCCAGAACTCACCTGCCTCAGTCTCGGCTGTACCGGTCATACCTGAAAGCTTGTGATACTGACGGAAATAGTTCTGAAGAGTGATTGTCGCGAATGTCTGAGTTGCAGCCTCGATGTCCACACCTTCCTTTGCCTCGACCGCCTGATGAAGGCCATCGCTCCACCTTCTTCCCTCCATGATACGTCCGGTCTGCTCATCTACGATCTTGATCTTGCCGTCAACGATCACATAATCAACGTCCTTTTCAAACATAGTGTAAGCCTTCAGGAGCTGGCTCACGGTATGGACACGTTCAGACTTGAGTGCATATTCTGCATTGATCTCGTCCCTTCTTGCCTGCTTTTCGTCTTCAGACAAAGTCAGATCCTTTTCGATCCTTGCGTTTTCGTCACCCACATCAGGAATCTTGAAGAAATCAGTCTCTCCTTCATTTCCCTGACCAGGATTCTGAGTGTGATATCTTCTTGAGATCAGGTCACGTCCCTTGTCAGTAAGATCGACTGAATGCTGCTTCTCATTGATGACAAAGTAGAGATCTTCTGTGATGATAGGCATCCTCTTGTCGTTCATCTTGATATACTCGCCTTCCTTGTCCTGAAGCAGCTGCTTCATTCCTGGCTCAGCAAGAAACTTGATGAGCGGTTTATACTTAGGATATCCCTTGTGAACCCTGAAAAGCACGTCACCTCCGTCAAGAACATAATATTTCTTGATTTCAGGATCCATTGCATAATATCTTCCGCCAAGTCCGGCAAGTTCAGACTCGTTCTTCACATGATATCCGTCTGTAGCATGTCCGGCAGCGATAAGCTGCTTTGCATGATTGAGGAGAGTATTCACCAAAGCCTTCTGATCTGAATACAGAGCTGACACATAAGGCTTGAATTCATTGAACTGCTGGTCCTCGCCTCTTGGAACAGGGCCGGAAATGATCAGAGGAGTACGGGCATCGTCGATAAGCACTGAGTCGACCTCGTCGACAATAGCGAAGTGAAGCTTACGCTGAACGAGCTTGTCCTTGGATGTGGCCATATTGTCACGAAGGTAGTCGAAGCCGAACTCGTTGTTTGTACCGAAGGTGATGTCACATGCATATGCCCTCTTTCTTGCAGGAGTATTAGGCTCGTGCTTGTCGATACAGTCTACGCTCAGACCGTGGAACATATAGAGAGGTCCCATCCACTCAGAGTCACGCTTTGCCAGATAGTCGTTGACTGTCACTACGTGTACACCCTTGCCTGCAAGAGCGTTGAGGAATACAGGAAGCGTAGCTACAAGGGTCTTACCCTCTCCGGTAGCCATCTCGGCGATTCGTCCCCATGTCTTTTCAGGATGTCTCTCTCCACGGATCACGACTCCGTCAAGCTTCTCTCCGTGAAGCACGATACCGCCTCGGAGCTGCACATCGTAATGAACCATATCCCAGGTCATCTCATTTCCACCTGCAACCCAATGGTTCTGCCAAAGGGCATAGTCTCCGTCTATACTTACGAACTCCCTTGTAGCACTAAGGTCACGGTCAAACTGAGTTGCCTTTACCTTGATGACAGGGTTCTCCTTGAATCGTCTTGCTGTAGACTTCATGATTGCAAACGCCTGAGGCAGAATCTCGATCAGAACCTCCTCAATCTTCTCATCCACCTTCTTTACAAGTCCTTCAGACTCTTTAGCAAGGCTCACCTTCTGATCCATAGGTATTTCAGTCTGCAGCAACTGAGAGATCTCACTTATGCGGTTCTCATCCACAGCAACTGCAGCTCGTATCTTATCCTTAAGGCTCTGGCTAAGATCTCTCAACTCATCATCGGACAACTTGTCAATCTTCTCATATGCAGCCAGCACCTTATTGAGAACAGGGGTAATCTTCTTGTAATCTCGGTCAGACTTGGAACCGAAAATCTTCTTAAAAAAATCAGCTAATGCCATATTTACAGTTTATTTTATTCAAAAAACGGGTTGTCTGTGCACCCGCGCACAAACAACCCACAAAAATAGTGAAAAATAGTCATTTATCAAAATCTGACACCTACACTTAGAGTAAACTGTCCTCTGCGCATTTTAAGATCATCTGCAATTTCCTTCTTATACCGGTTGATCAGTCCCCAATCATACCCGAGGCGCACCTCAAGCATATCAAAAAAGTCCGCTCCGACAGAAGCACCCAACATGACGTCGAAACGCCTAAGTCTGCCTTCCGGGAGCATTCCAGACTCATTTATCCAGGAATCCAGTCCGAAACCGCCTGCCGAATCACCGGATTTCTTCATTTCTGCTTTGTAGATGTTATAAACCACTGTCGATGTCTGCTCATCCGAAATCCTGGTGCGATACTTCATCTTTGAAGACAATCCCATCATGAGAGTAGGACCGGCATCAATGCTGATGCCTATCCTTTCGGTAATAGGATAATTATATTTGAGTCTTATCGGCAGATCCAGATAATGCTCGGTCCTGTCGCCGACAATCCTTATCAGCGCGTCACTGCCGTCGACATTCTCATTTCTCGCATCATTCTGATACATATACTCCAGCCCCGTCTGGAAATACAGAGCCTCAGGCACCAGAGTAAAGTCCTTTGTCACACCGAGCTTGAATCCGTCCAGACCGGCAGAAGTCTCAACCTCATCAGTTGCCCAATCTGTTGTCCTGTATGAAGAATGCACATACCCGAAAGTAAGTCCGAATCCTGTATCACCATGAGGTCTGTGATGGTGACGATGTCTTTCCACCTGCGCGAACGCATCTGTGCCGGCAGCCAACATGAGTACCGAAAGCACAACTAAAATCTTCTGCTTCATAATATTTCTCTTATAATAATTTCAAGTGACTCACTCCAATGCGGTATTTCTACTCCAAAAACACTTTTCACCCTGGTCTTATCCAAAACGGAATATGAAGGCCGCTGAGCCTTCACGGGAAATTCCGAACTTCTGCATGGCACGATTCGGCACAAATGTCCAAGGCCCGCATTTATCGCCTTTGCAAAATCATACCATGAGCATACTCCCTCATTGGAATAATTATATATGCCCGTCTTATCCAACATATCTGCTTCAATGATATGGAGCAGCAGATATGCCAGATCATATGCACATGTAGGAGTCCCGACCTGATCATAGACGACTTTCAGTTCAGGCCGCGATGCGGTCTTTTCAGTCATGGTCAGGAAAAAATTCTTCCCCACAAGGCTATACAGCCATGATGTCCTGAATATCATGTACCTGCATCCGCTGGAGATGACAGCTTCCTCGCCGGCAAGCTTGGACTTTCCATAAACGTTCAACGGCGCAGGAGCTGCATCCTCACAATAAGGAAGGCTGGACTTTCCGTCGAAAACATAGTCAGTGGAAATATGCATGAGCAGAGCATCCGCCTGCGCCGCAGCCTCAGCCAGCAGGCCGACAGCATGTTCATTGACCTTATAGGCAGTATCAGAATCATCTTCAGACCTTTCCACATCCGTATATGCCGCACAGTTGATGATCACATCATAATCATCGGCAACTGCAGCCAAGACCTGTTCACGGACAGTAATATCCAGCGGCAGCACATCGACCCCATCGCCCTTGATATCAGTAAATACAAACTGATGCTCAAGCGTCCTGCTCTGGGACATGATTTCGCGTCCCAGCTGGCCATATGCTCCTGTCACTAATATCTTCATGGCTGAAAATCCTTGAAAAGGGGATGTCTGCTATCCTTTTCAGACAGAACGATCTTATCCCCAGGTATCCCCCAGTCTATACCAAGATCCGGATCATCCCACGCTATTGCAGCCTCAGATTCCGGAACATAATATTCATCACATTTATATTGAAATACCGCATCCTCCGACAATACGCTGAAGCCATGGGCAAATCCCTTGGGAATGAAAAGCTGACGCTTGTTCTCTCCCGACAGCTCCACAGCCACATACCTGCCATAAGTATCAGACCCTTTCCGAAGATCTACTGCAACATCCAGCACACATCCCTTCACGACCCTGACCAATTTAGCCTGAGAATATGGCGGCCTCTGCAGATGCAGCCCACGGACCACACCATAACCGGACAGACTCTCATTGTCCTGAACAAAGGTAACATCAAGACCTGTTACCTCACGAAATCTTCTCTGCGAGAATGATTCCATGAAATAGCCCCTGTCATCTCCAAAAACCTTTGGTTCCAGGATCAGAAGTCCCTCTATATCTGTTTGAATGACATTCATATCATTTGAATATAATATCCTGCTCATCAGGAACATATCCCGGATCAGGAGTCAGCTGCATCCCTGCAGCGACTGCACCTGCTCCGGCTGCGACCGCGAGAGCGTCGCAGCGCTCGTTCTCAGGGTGCCCCGCATGTCCCTTTATCCAATGGAAAGCAACCCTATGTCTTTGAAGCAGAGGAGCCAGCCTCATCCACAGATCAGGATTCTTTACCTTTGCATAGCCTTTTCTCTTCCAGTTTTCCAACCATCCTTTATTTATGGCATTGACAACATAGGAGGAGTCGCTGCATACATGTACCTCCGCATTATTCCATTTTATAGCTTCCAGTCCCACAATGACAGCGAGAAGTTCCATCCTATTGTTGGTAGTCAGCGAATATCCTCCGGACATTTCCTTTTCAATTCCCGAACACTTAAGGACAACGCCATAGCCCCCGGGGCCGGGGTTGCCGCTTGAGGCGCCATCAGTATACAGGAATATCGGTGGTCTCTGCTCCGCCATGACTACTCTATTATCCTTCCTCCTTTAGGCTTGATCTCCGTGTCCGGAGCCTTGATGGTCATGCGGTTATCCACAAGGTCATCATAGTCTGCACGCGAATTGTATATATCTATGGCAGCATAAATCGCCGACTTCATCGAACGGGGATCAGCCAGATCGCGTCCGGCCATTTCGTAAGCGGTTCCATGATCAGGTGATGTGCGTACTATCGGGAGGCCCGCAGTATAGTTCACGCCTTCTTCGAAAGCAAGGGCCTTGAACGGAGTCAGTCCCTGGTCGTGGTACATGGCAAGGACCGCGTCATATCTTGAATAATTTCCCAGGCCGAAGAACCCGTCTGCGGAATAAGGGCCGAAGGCAAGAATACCTTCTGCAGTTGCCTGCTGGACGGCAGGAAGAATTATCTGCTGCTCCTCATCGCCAAGAAGACCGCCGTCACCACAATGAGGATTAAGGCCGAGTACGGCAATCTTTGGAGAATCAATGCCGAAATCCCTCTGCAGGGAAGCCTTCATAAGGCGAAGCTTCTTCAATATCCTTTCTGAAGTAAGCTGCGACGGAACATCCTTGAGCGGAATATGACCGGTAACGACACCGACCTTAAGACGGTCACACACCATTATCATGGCGACTTCATCTACTCCGAATTCCTTTTCCAGATATTCTGTATGGCCGGTATAGCCGAATCCTTCTCCAACCATAGCTCTTTTATTGATAGGGGCAGTCACAAGCACGTCTATATATCCGTCCTTGATATCCTGAACCGCCCTCTCGAGGGCCGTCATCGCTGCCTTGGCAGACTCCGGAGTAGACTGTCCCGGTTCTACGAACACGTTCTCCGGAAGACAATTGACGATGTTCACCCTTTTGTTATGAACATCCTTGGCAGAATTGATGACATTAGTATTGATCTGCTCGATATTGTGTATCTGTTTCTTGTAAAAACCGAATATCTTGGATGAGCCGTAGATGACAGGGGTACACATTTCAAGCATCCTTTCGTCTGCAAGAGCCTTGATGATGACCTCATAGCTGATGCCGTTTCCATCGCCCTGCGTAATTCCGACTATAAGTTTTCTTGCCATATCTTATATATGTTTTCAAATTGACACATGATTGTTACAACTTACAAATATAATGATATTTGAATGAAAAATAGTTGAACATACCTCAACTTTTATTATTTTTGTAGAAAACGATAGCTATACTTCTTTTATGGCACAAGGTTCAGATATGGATATCCAGTTCCTGCCGGGAGTCGGCCCCAAAAGGGCAGAGCTTCTGCGCAAGGAGCTAGGCGTCAGCACCGTAGGCGGACTTCTCAGGATATATCCTTTCAGATATATCGACAAGAGCGGATTTGTCAGGATTGCGGACGCAAGACCTGACATGGCCTATATCCAGCTGAAAGCCAGGGTGATAAGAGTTGACATCACGGCGGGAAAGAAAATGAGCGTTCTGGTCGGGGACGATAGCGGAGAAATGGAGACAGTCTACTTCAAAGGCATCAGATGGATGAGCGAAAAGCTGAAGCCCGGAACCGAGTGGATATTTTTCGGCAAGCCCCAGGTATTCAACGGAAGGATCAACATGGTACATCCTGATGTGGATCCCGTACCGGCCGGAGCTGCTGAGAACAGAGGCGGAAACATGACCGGAGTGTACCCCAGCACAGAAAAGCTCAAAAATTCGGGAATCACAGGCAAAGTCATGACGAAGATTATGGAGGCTGCCGTGGAAAAAGGACTTCATGCGGAGCGTGAAACGCTTCCCGAATATCTGATGAAACAATGCGGGCTTGTCCCTTTGCATTTCGCCATCAGAAACATCCATTTTCCCAAGGACATGATAAGCCTGGAAAAATCAAAATATCGTCTCAAGTTCGAAGAACTATTTTTCCTCCAGCTGGCCCTGCTGAAGCAGAAATATGTGCGCTGCCGCAGCACCGAAGGCATACATATGCCACGGGTCGGCGAAGCATTCAACAGATGCTACGAATCGCTGCCTTTCCCACTGACCGGGGCACAGAAGCGCGTGATTACTGAAATCCGTAACGACATGAAAAGCGGCCAGCAGATGAACCGTCTGCTGCAGGGCGACGTCGGAAGCGGCAAGACAATGGTCGCAGTGCTCACTGCATTGATAGCTATCGGAAACGGATATCAGGCATGCATCATGGCTCCCACAGAAGTCCTGGCACAGCAGCATTTCAAGAACATACAGAAATTCCTTGCCCCGACAGGAGTCCGTTCAGCCTTGCTGACAGGAAGCAGCAGGACATCGGAAAGGAGAGAAATACATGCAGGGCTTCAGGACGGAAGCATCGGAATCATAGTAGGAACACATGCACTTCTGGAAGATGTAGTAGTCTTCAGGAATCTGGGACTCGCAATAATTGACGAGCAGCACAGATTCGGAGTGGAGCAGAGGTCAAGACTCTGGAAAAAAGCCTCATGCGGAGCACCGCCGCACGTGCTGGTCATGACAGCCACCCCTATACCACGTACCTTGGCGATGACATTATATGGAGACCTGGACGTATCTGTAATAGACGAACTTCCTCCGGGAAGAAAACCGGTCCAGACCATTCATGCTACAGAAGGCAAACGCCCTCAGCTGTATAATTTCATGAAGCAGGAAATAGCGAAAGGACGTCAGGTATTCATAGTATATCCTCTGATCAACGAGACTGAAAAACTTGACTACCAGAGCCTTGAAGCCGGAGCCGAGGAAATAATGACAAAATTTCCTTTTCCTGAATATAAGACAGCAGTCGTCCATGGAAAGCAGCTTAACGACGTAAAGCAGTTCAATATGGATGCATTTGCAGCAGGACGCGCAGATATTCTGGTGGCGACATCAGTCATAGAAGTCGGCGTAGACGTGCCGAACGCATCCGTGATGGTCATCGAAAGTGCGGAAAGATTCGGACTGAGCCAGCTGCATCAGTTAAGAGGACGAGTGGGAAGAGGAAGCGAGAAATCATACTGTGTGCTCATGACCGGACATAAGATGAGCAAGGAATCCAAGCATAGGATCGAGTTGATGTGTGCGACGGAAAACGGATTCGAGCTTGCTGAGGAAGACATGAAGATGAGAGGCCCTGGAGACCTGGAAGGCACACAGCAGAGCGGACTTCCGATAAGCCTGAATATCGCATCCCTTGCCAAAGACGGCCTCATACTGAACGCGGCACGCAACTGCGCAGACAATGTATTGAAAGAAGATCCGACTCTCGGACTGCTCAAAAATCAGGTATTGAAGAACGAACTGCTCAAGGACAAATATACGATAAAGGACTATAGCAAGATAAGCTGATATGGTAACAGATCTACTGCAGAAATATATCTGGCTGGTACAGACATTCATACGCGCCGGAGAAAGAGGGCTGACCCTGGGCGAACTGTCAGACCGATGGGAAAGCCGCTTTGACTCCGATTACTCACGCCGCACCTTCAACAACCACAGGGAGGCGGTAGAAGAGGTCTTCGGCATCAGGATAGAATGCAACAGGAGCACCAACCGGTACTTCGTCAGGTACACGAAGGACGTTTCCGACCAGAACGCTGAAAACGCCTGGTTGATAAATACTTTCACCGTCAACAACATCCTCCGCATGGGCAAGGAAAGGCTCTCCGGAAGAGTATCCGTTGAAGACATCCCATCCGGACACCTGCATCTCACCAGCATCATGGAAGCTATGACAGAGGGAAGAAAGGTAACCATCTGCTACCACAAGTACACCAGTGCTCAAGCAGAAACCTTCACACTCCGCCCCTATGCAGTAAAAGAGTTCGCAAAGCGCTGGTACATAGTAGCTTATTGCGAAGAACGCGATGCACTGAGGGTTTACGGACTGGACAGGATCAAGAGCCTTACAATCATGGAAGACTCTTTCAGCATGCCGAAAGGATTCGACGTTGACGAACTTTTTGCAACAAGTTTCGGAATCTACCTCCCTGAAGGGAAAGGCCAGGCCATCACCTTCCGCACATCCGCCAAAGAGGCTCGTTTCCTAAGGGACCTGCCCATACATAGCAGCCAGGAAGAAATCACCCAGGAGTCTGAAAACGGAGATGTACTCTTCCGTATATTCGTATACCCGAACGAAAGTCTGATCATGGAATTCTGCAGATATGGAGGACGTCTGGAAGTTCTTGAGCCGGCAGAAGTGAGAGAAGCTGTTGCATCGCAGCTTGAACATGCTTTGAATCAATACAAAAGGAAATAAATATGAAATCTTTCAAAACCGTTGTCTACCTCCTGCTTATGGCGGCAGCAGCGATCGGAATCATCTTCTTTATGAAAAAGGAATCAACAAACCCTGAGACAGAAAGCGAAGGATTCATCGGCAGAAGCGAAATCCTCATCTGGGACGGCAGGATGACCCCTGAGGCCCTGCTTGCCCTTGGCAGGCTGTCAGACCCACAGGTATCGCCTGACGGACAATATATATTATATGGTGTAAGCTACACTTCTGTTGAAGAAAACCGAAGCGTACGTAACCTCTATATCTGCAGACTGGACGGATCGGAAAACCAGTTGCTCACACAATCCGGTAAAAGCATAAACAACGCGCGCTGGAGCAAGGACGGCAAGTCCGTCTTCTTCCTGAAAGGAGGACAGATCTGGAAGGCAGGCATAGCTCTGAAAGACGGAAAGTGGGAAATGGAAGAGCCTGTTCAGATAAGTGACATTCCTGCAGGGATAGGAGAATTCAAGCTGTCGCCTGACCAGAGCAAGGTAATGTATATCAGCTATGTAAAAAGCCATGTAGACAAGCCTTCAGACCTTTATGAGGATCTGGACAAGGCTACTGCATATGAGAGCAACGACCTCATGTACAGGCATTGGGACCACACCGTTCTGGAGATTCCGCACACCTTCGTAGCCGATTTGGGAGCGGACAATGTCATCACACCGGAAAACTCTACAGACATCCTTGCTGGCGAGGCAGAACTCTACGAGCTCCCGACCGAGCCTTTCGGAGGGCTGGAACAGCTGGACTGGAGTCCGGACGGCCGTTTCATCGCCTATTCATGCCGCAAGCTGGCAGGAAAGAAATACGCATTCTCGACCAATACGGAGATCTATATATATAATGTATCAACAGGAGAGTGCAGCATGATCGATATGAAGGGCGGATACGACACCGATCCCGTATGGAGTCCGGACGGAAGCAAACTTGCCTGGATAAGCATGGAGCGAGATGGATATGAGGCTGACAAGCAAAGACTCATGGTTTGCTATTTAAGATATCCTGAAGGTAAGATGCCGGAAACATGGGGCCTGACCGAAGTGACGGAAGACTTCAAATATAATGTAGCGGGGCTCGTATGGTCAGATGACTCTGAAAGCATTTATTTCAATTCGCTGGCAGAAGGCCTGCAGGGAATCTTCAGGGCAGACGGGCCTAAGATGGATCTCCCTGAAGGAGTCCTCGCCAAGCCGGCAAAATGGAATATCGTGCGCATTACCGAAAGCGACAGATGGAATGACTTCGGATCGCCATTCCATATCACAGAAGAAGGAAATGGTGGAAACACTTTGTATGCGACATGGTGCAGCATGGACTTCCCTACCGAACTGGTGGCCGTCAATGTTGCTGCTGACGGAAAGGCAACATACAATCAGATCACTCATGAGAACGATCACATCCTCTCGCAGCTTGCAGAGCATGAGACGGAAGCAAGATGGATGAAGACCGTGGACGGAAAGGATATGCTTACATGGGTGCTCTACCCTCCTCAGTTCGACCCTTCCAAGACATATCCCGCTATAACTATCTGCCTTGGCGGCCCGCAGGGCACGCTCAGCCAGGGATGGTCCTACAGATGGAACTACCGCCTGATGGCAGCGCAGGGATACGTTGTCGTGCTTCCTAACAGACGCGGAACCACAGCATTCGGACAGGAATGGACAGAGCAGATTTCCGGAGACTATCCAGGTTTGAACATGCAGGACTATCTCGTTGCTGCCCGCACATTGAAGGCTGAGCCATATGTTGGGAAGATGGCGGCATGCGGAGCAAGTTACGGCGGATATTCGGTTTATTATCTGTGTGGAACCCATGGCGACGTATTCGACGCATTCATCGCCCATGCGGGAATCTTCAACGAAGAGCACATGTACATGACCACAGAGGAAATGTGGTTCCCTAACTTCGATAACGGAGGTCTTCATGAGACCGTAATCGATCCTCGAGTGGGAACCTCAGAATCTCCAATAGGCCCGGCGGGAGACGGAGTCACATTCGGAGGCATAAAGCAAGGTGGTTCTCCATGGAGCAACCTGCCTGAGGCCGAGCGCCACTACAGGCTCTCGCCTCACAAGCTCGTATGCAACTGGCATACGCCATTGATGGTCATTCATGGAGGAATGGACTACAGAGTTCCTGTAGATCAGGGAATGGCAGCATACAACGCTGCTCAGATGATGGGAGTTCCGTCAAGGCTTCTGATCTTCCCGGACGAGAATCACTGGATATTGAAACCACAGAACGCATTGCTGTGGCATCGTGAATATTTCCGCTGGCTGGACCAGTGGTGCAGATAAGTGACTTTTTAAATATGGAATGACGGGAACATGCTTAATGTTCCCGTTTTTCTGTTACAAGCAATGCAGTAGCATAACATACTCCCATAGTGAAGAAGAACTTCGAAGCATAGAAAAGTGCCAGAACCAGGAAAACAGTTCCAAGTGTGAGGCAGAAGTATGTACAAAACTTTTCCATAATTACAGTTTTTGTTATATTTAAAACAATATAAGAATAATCAAATTTTTGATAGTGTCTTATCTAACAAATAATTTTAAGATTTTTGTAGTTTTTAAAATTTTTTGTTATCTTTGCAACCGTATTCGCGGAAAAACACTGCAAATATAACACCTTATTTGTAATAAACAACACTTTTGTAATATTTTTTATAACAAATTAATTAAAAACAAAAACAATTTTTGTTAAATGTCACCTACTAAAGCTATTGGAAACAAAATCAAGGAGTACTTTTCCGAGAACGGTATGTCGCAGAATGATGTAGCAAAAGTACTCAATGTACAGCAGGCAGCTGTAAGCAATCAGCTCAACGGCCGCCCTTTTGGCAAGAATTCAGCAGCAAAATGGAATCAGGCCTTCGGATTCAGAATCAACTGGCTGCTGACAGGAGAAGGCCCGATGTTCGACACAGATACAGCTCAAGCAAAAGAGTATAACATCGAAGAGCACCCCGAACTGAACCATGATGACGACATACCGGTAATACCGGCCAGATTGTTCAGAGCACCGGATATCAACATCTACGAATATGTAATGAACTCAAGTTCAGTAGAGAAGCTGCCTCCGGTACCACACTTTCAGAAACACGAGCTTTTTGCAACATGTCCGGGAGACGCAATGGCTCCGCGCCTGTGCAGAGGATACCTGCTCGCATTAAGAAGAATTTCAGCCGACACCACCATCATCAACGGAGAGATTTACGTTGTAGATACAAAGTCACAGGGCATGTTCCTACGCAGACTGGTCGACAATGGAGACTCACTGACCTTCATCGCCGAAAACCAGCATGACTTCCCGGATTTCGAATTACCGACCTCTGACATCATCAATATCTTCCGAGTGGTAGGCGTTCTGATTCCGAATCTATAAAGAATATAGAGACGAGGTGGAATACAACATATTGATTACCAACATTTTAGTCCACTTACACCGTTCCAAAACGTACGCTGCAAAGATCATAAACACCTAGAAATCAAGTGATTACATTGCGCAGTAATACTCTTAATGAAAGGCAGTCATCAGGATCACACCTCACAGATAAATAAACAATCGCCAATAGAACAATTCTATTGGCGATTTTCAGATGTACCCCCATGCGGAATCGAACCGCAACCGTCAGAACCGGAATCTGAAATTCTATCCATTAAACTATAGGGGCAAGACTCCTTTCGGGCCGACAAATATACTCAAATTTGTTGATTTCGCCACAAAATAGAGGATTATTCCCCATTGTAGTCAATCCGTACTTCAGCATCAGATAAAATTGATATCTTTGCAGTCACATTCAATACAAGACAGAGAGCAGAAGCCGTTCCAAGCAAACGACTGAAAGTCAATAATTTACGCAAATGTCCTGCATGGCACGGAAGGCAGGACAATAGCGCAAGTGACTGGCTTTCAAAAAGATACACAGAACGCTAACACAATACACAAGAAGAAATTCGACAAAACCACATACCATAGAATCAACAACTATAGAAGATATGAAAAAAGCATATGTATTTCCCGGCCAGGGCTCACAGTTCCCCGGCATGGCAAAGAGCCTTTACGAAACAAATGAGACAGCACGCGAGATGCTGGAGAAGGCAAATGAGATCCTTGGATTCCGGATTACTGACATCATGTTCGAGGGTACACCTGAAGACCTCAAGCAGACCAAGGTAACACAGCCTGCCATATTCCTGCATTCAGTTGTGCTGGCAAAGTGTCTCCCCGATTTCAATCCAGACATGACAGCAGGACATTCACTCGGAGAGTTCTCGGCACTTGTAGCAGCCGGTGCGATGGATTTCGAAGAGGGTCTCAAACTGGTTTCAATCAGAGCACAGGCCATGCAGAAAGCTTGCGAGGCTGTACCTGGAACCATGGCAGCGGTCATCAAGCTTCCGACAGAGAAAGTCGAGGAGATCTGCGCTGAAACAGAAGGTATCGTTGTAGCTGCAAACTACAACTGTGACGGACAGATCGTGATATCCGGAGAAAAGGAGGCAGTCGAGGCGGCATGCGAAAAGATGAAGGCAGCCGGAGCACGAAGGGCACTCGTTCTTCCTGTCGGAGGAGCATTCCACTCCCCTCTCATGGAGCCGGCACGTGCTGAACTTGCAGAAGGAATTGAAAAAGCGGTATTCCATAAACCTGTATGCCCGATATACCAGAATGTTACCGCCAGACCTTCAACTGACCCCGAGGAAATCAAGGCGAACCTGCTTGCGCAGCTGACCTCACCCGTAAGATGGACTCAAAGCGTAAAGAACATGCTGAGCGACGGTGCAGAACATTTCGTCGAACTCGGACCCGGTAATGTTCTCCAGGGGCTTATCAGCAAGACAGCTGGCGAACCGGTAACAATCGAAGGGTATCAGGAACTCTAAAAGATTTCTAAAAAATACTTCTATTATTTCGTACAGAATTACATTTTTTCTCACGAAAAATTCGTAATTTTGTACGATTCGTGTTTTAGAAATCAGAACATAAAAGAACAACATAAACATAAAGAATTATGGCAAACGAAAAAAAATTCGTCACTTGTGACGGTAACTGGGCTGCAGCGCACATAGCTTACCTCTTCAGTGAGCACGCTGCCATCTACCCTATCACCCCATCATCGACTATGGCTGAATATGTCGACGAGTGGGCTGCACAGGGAAAGAAGAACCTCTTTGGAGAGACTGTAAAGGTAACTGAAATGCAGAGCGAGGGCGGTGCTGCCGGAGCTGTTCACGGTTCACTTCAGGCAGGTGCCCTTACCACCACATTCACAGCATCTCAGGGTCTTCTTCTGATGATCCCTAACATGTATAAGATCGCCGGCGAGCTTCTCCCTACAGTATTCCACGTGTCTGCACGTGCTCTCGCATCTCACGCTCTCTCGATCTTCGGTGACCACCAGGACGTGATGGCATGCCGCCAGACAGGT
This sequence comes from Candidatus Cryptobacteroides sp., assembly GCA_045539015.1. Taxonomy (GTDB): domain Bacteria; phylum Bacteroidota; class Bacteroidia; order Bacteroidales; family UBA932; genus Cryptobacteroides. The sequence goes on along the minus strand of JAZQEN010000084.1, from coordinate 1,947 downwards.
TTTGCAATGCTCGCTTCAGCTTCTGTCCAGGAGGCTCTCGACATGGCAGCTGTAGCACACCTTTCAGCAATCAAGTCAAGCGTTCCTTTCCTCCACTTCTTCGACGGATTCCGTACATCTCATGAGATCCAGAAGATCGAACTCATCGACGAGGAGGCACTCAAGGGAATGGTCAGCACAAAGTCACTTGCCAAGTTCCGCGCAAAGGCTCTCTCACCAGATGCCCCTGTAACACGCGGTACAGCACAGAACGCTGACGTATATTTCCAGGCTCGCGAGGCCTGCAACCAGTATTACGATGCAGTCCCTGACGTAGTTGCACGCTATATGGGAGAGATCAGCGAGCTTACAGGCCGCGAATACCGTCCGTTCGACTACTATGGTGATCCTGAGGCAGAGAACATCATCATCGCGATGGGTTCCGTGACAGAGACCATCAAGGAGACAATCGACTACCTCGCAGCTCAGGGCAAGAAGGTCGGCGTGATGATCGTACGTCTCTACAGACCTTTCTCAGCTAAATATTTCATGAAGGCTCTCCCTAAGAGCGTTAAGAGAATTGCCGTCCTTGACAGGACCAAGGAGCCTGGATCTCTCGGCGAGCCTCTCTTCCTCGACATCAAGGCTCTCTTCCAGGGCGCAGAGGACGCACCACTCGTAGTAGGCGGCCGCTATGGTCTTTCGTCAAAGGACACAACTCCTGCACAGATCGTTTCAGTATACGAGAACCTCGAGCTTGCTGAGCCGAAGGACGGCTTCACAATCGGCATCGTGGACGACGTCACATTCAAGTCACTCCCTCAGAAGGAGGAGTTCTCCATCGTCAAGCCGGGCACAACCGAGTGCAAATTCTTCGGACTCGGTTCTGACGGTACCGTAGGTGCAAACAAGAACACCATCAAGATCATCGGTGACAACACTCCTAAGTACTGCCAGGCATACTTCGACTATGACTCTAAGAAGTCAGGCGGATACACCTGCTCGCACCTTCGTTTCGGAGACCTCCCTATCAAGGCTCCTTACCTCGTAGGAACTCCTGACTTCGTTGCATGCCACGTTCCTTCATACCTCACAAAGTATGACGTGCTCAAGGGCATCAAGCAGAACGGTACATTCCTCCTCAACAGCCTCTGGGATGAGGAAGAGACTCTCAAGAGAATTCCTGACCACGTGAAGGCAGTCATCGGAAAGAAGAACATCACCCTCTACATCATCAACGCGACAAAGATCGCTGCAGAGATCGGACTCGGCGGACGTACAAACACCATCCTCCAGTCTGCATTCTTCAAGATCACAGGCATCATCCCTTACGAGGAGGCTGTAGGCTACATGAAGAAGGCTATCGTGAAGAGCTACGGCAAGAAGGGTGAGCACATCGTGAACATGAACTACGCCGCTGTCGACAGAGGTGGAGAATATATAAAGGTAGAGGTTCCAGCTGACTGGAAGAACATCACAGCGAAGTTCGAGAACCCTAACGCAGCACGTCTGGCTCCTGCATTCGTGAAGGAGATCGCTGACGTTGTGAACGCACAGGCTGGCGACACTCTCCCAGTGAGCGTATTCAACGAGTATGTAGACGGTACTATTCCTGCCGGCACTACAGCTTATGAGAAGCGTGGTGTTGCAGTGAACGTTCCTGAGTGGCAGGCTGACAAGTGTATCCAGTGCAACAACTGTGCATTCGTCTGCCCTCACGCAGCGATCCGTCCGTTCCTCCTCACAGACGAAGAGGCAGCTGCAGCTCCTGCAGGCGTGAAGCTCCAGCAGGGCAAGGCAGTATTCAAAGACTACAAGTTCGGCATCAGCGTTTCAGTCCTCGACTGTACAGGCTGCGGCAACTGTGCTGACGTATGTCCTTCAAAGGAGAAGGCTCTCGTAATGAAGCCGCTCGGAACACAGGAGGCAGAGCAGGCAAACTTCGACTATCTCAACGCACATGTAGGA